>JAOUPA010000285.1 GCA_029880105.1 Gammaproteobacteria bacterium | reverse complement strand
CGGTCGGCTGTGCGATCAATGACTACGCCGACCGTCACATCGACCTGTATGTCACTCGCACCAAAGACCGCCCCCTGACCTCGGGTAAAATTACCGAAAAAGAGGCCCTTGGCGTCTTCACCGTACTATGCCTGATCGCTTTCATTCTGGTCCTGTCCATGAATGAACTCACCATCTGGCTCTCACTGGTCGGTGTTGCTCTCGCCGCCAGCTACCCATTTATGAAGCGTTACACCTATTTTCCACAGATCCATCTCGGCGCTGCCTTCGGCTGGGCGGTACCCATGGCCTATGCAGCACAGACCAATGAAGTCACTGTCGTTACCTGGCTGCTATTCATTGCCACGGTACTCTGGGCCACCGCCTACGACACCATGTACGCCATGGTTGATCGTGAAGATGACCTGAAAATCGGGGTAAAATCTACGGCCATTCTTTTTGAAAACGCTGATAAACTCATTATCGGTATCATTCAGGGACTACTGATACTCTGCCTGATCATGATCGGCCTGCGTGCCGAACTCGGTGGCTTCTACTTCGCTGGCGTACTGGCAGCAAGTGGCTTTGCCGTCTGGCAGCAATACTTAATTCGCCATCGGGAACCGGCGCAGTGCTTTAAGGCATTTTTAAACAACAACTGGTTTGGACTCGTGCTGTTCGTTGGCACATTCCTCGAATACCAGATAGGAGGCATCAGCTCATGAAATGTAGTTCCGCCGTATTGACCATCATTACCCTTATTTTTGCCAGCCATGCACTGGCCTCCGACCTGGCCAAGGAAAAACGCTGGGCCGACGCCATCGAAGATACCATCATGGACGGCGAGACCCTGATGCTCAATGATGGCAAGAGTGATTTTCTCGGCATATTCACCGAGGCCACCGAAGACAAACACCGCGCTGCCATTATCATGCACGGCACTGGCATCCACCCCGACTGGCAACAGGTTATCGGCCCACTGCGTGTTGGCCTGACCGAGCACGGCTGGCACACCCTCTCGATTCAAATGCCGGTACTGGCCAACGATGCCGAATATGCTGAATACGCCGCGCTGTACGGCGAAGTGGCCCCGCGTATCAATGCGGCCATCGCTTATTTAAAGGAAGAAGGTTACGACAGGATAGTACTCATCGGCCACAGCCAGGGTAGCACCATGGGCACCTACTACCTGTCAGAAAACAAGGCAGATGTCATCGGCTTTATCGGCATCGGCATGCCCGACCTGTACGACGATGTCCGCATGAAGGCCAGCGAGAGCCTGAAAAAGATCACCCTGCCCGTACTCGACATCTACGGCAGCGATGACCTTGAAAGCATTTTGAAAAACAGCGCACAGCGTAAAGCCTCAGCCAAACAGGCCGGTAATAAAAATTACACCGTCGTGGTGGTTGAAGGTGCCGATCATTTCTTCAAGAATAAGGACCAGGCGTTGATTGAGAAAACAGCGGAATGGATGGAAGGTTTGAAATAATCAACAGCAGGTCAGAAAAGGATTTCTGACCTGTTTATTTATTCACCGGCGCCCGCGCCAGGCTCAGTACGGTAATCTTTTCCACACCGGCCTTCTTCAACACTCGCGATAACTCGTTGACAGTCGAACCAGTGGTGACCACATCGTCAACAATCACCACGTGCCTGTAAGGCATGGACTGAATAACTTCAAAAGCTCCCCGAATATTTTTCCGCCGTGCTTTCGCATCAAGGCCAGCCTGTGCACTGGTGTCACGAATGCGCTTCACACTGTTTAACTCCATCGGCCAGCCGGTTATTTTCGATAGAGCCCGTGCCAGTTCAATTGACTGGTTGAACCCGCGCTGGCGCAGGCGTTTTTTATAAAGCGGCACCGGCAGGAGACAAACACCGCTTACATCGGTGATCTCCTTCACGCAACTTGAGGCCGCCAGCAACCCACCCAGCAGGCGCGCATGTGCCAGCTTCTCATTGAACTTGAGCCGCTGGATCAGCCAGACTACAGGCTGCTCATAGCTGAACACGCTGAATGCCTCATCATATAAAGGTGGCTTTTTCTGGCAGCGACCGCAAACCGCGCCAGCCGAAACACCTTCCGGTAATGGCAACGCACACGAAATACAGGCAGTTTGGTTGAAAGGCAGCGACTGGTAACAGTGCTGGCACAGATCTGTACCATCGACACCGGGGCTAGCA
>JAOUPA010000284.1 GCA_029880105.1 Gammaproteobacteria bacterium | reverse complement strand
GCGATCGCGATGCAACTCTGGGCTGGATCGACATCATGCGTGATTCATACGTTAAAGAAGATCGTTCACGCGGTATCTTCTTCGATCAGGACTGGGGCGCTATGCCTGGTGTGATTCCTGTTGCTTCTGGTGGTATTCACGTATGGCACATGCCTGCGCTGGTTAGCATCTTCGGCGACGATTCATGTCTTCAGTTCGGTGGCGGTACATTAGGTCACCCCTGGGGCAACGCTGCTGGTGCGGCTGCTAACCGTGTTGCGGTTGAAGCATGTGTTGAAGCACGTAACATGGGCGTTGAGCTTGAGAAAGAAGGTAAGGACATCCTTACCAAGGCTGCTAAATCTAGCCCAGAACTTGGCGCTGCGATGGAAACCTGGAAAGAGATCAAGTTTGAATTTGACACGGTTGACAAGCTGGACGTTTCTCACAAATAAGCGGCGTCCTTCGCTGAGATACTGCGTTGGTCGCGGTTCTGCGTTGCTCACGTATTAACATATACGCTACGCTACTCGAAACCGCGTCCGCCTTGTCTCTCAGCGAACGACTTGCTTATTAATGAACGAATTTAAAATTTAATTTGGAGTAAATCACAATGAGTGATATGCAAGATTACAATTCAAGCCTGAGCGATGCAGCTCAGAGCCGTAAATATGAAACTTTTTCATACCTGCCACCACTGAGTGACGAGTCTACTCGTGCTCAGATCCAGTACATCGTAGATAAAGGCTGGAACCCGGGTATCGAACACACTGAACCAGAAAATGCTCGCAGCAACTACTGGTACATGTGGAAACTACCTATGTTCGGTGAAACCGACGTTGACGCTATCCTGGCTGAACTGGAAGCATGTAAAAAAGCACACCCAGACAATCACATCCGTCTGATGGGCTTTGATAACTTCGCACAGTCTGCTGGTACAGCAATGGTTATCTACCGCGGTGTTTCTGTATAAAGAAGCATCTGGGCAGGACCTGAAGTTAAAGCCCCTGCCCTGCATCGCAGACAGGGGCTTTTTATTTACAAAATTATATAAACAATTTCGTTTATATACATAAGGACTTTTGAGCACTTTTTTTAAACAGCAATCAATAAAGTCATTATGTATATAATTTGAAGCATTATTAACTGACCAGATAGTGAAACCTATGGCAAGACCTGATACATACGTTGGTATTAACAATGAAGTCAATGGCGGCATGACCACCATTGGTAAACTCATTCGTGACGCCTGGGTGTTTGGCATCATTCCAGAAGACGAAACCTGTGAAGGCTGGAATTTCGCACGCATCGATGGCTTGTTAGATAAAGTCAATAATGAATGGGACAAATACGGCTGCCTGGTCAGCCACTTGCCTGAAGATTTGTTCGAACGCCACCAGCGTATCCACGACGCAGCGGTAGAAACCGCAAGGTCAGCCGGCTGGTCTGGCGAACAGGAAACCGAAGACGAAAAATAATCAGTTCCAACTAATTTAATTAAAAACAAACCATTATTTAATAAAAGGTGTGTCATGTCAGAAAACACAGTAGATCCACAACAGTACGTCATTAAAGATGAACCATATTACGAGCCGGTCGCAAATGAGGTCGGTCTTTATGAGGCTGCATACAATGCACGTATGCCAATGATGCTTAAAGGGCCAACCGGTTGCGGTAAATCCCGATTTGTCGAGTACATGGCTTATAAACTTGGCCGCCCGTTAATCACCGTTGCCTGTAACGAGGACATGACTGCATCCGACCTGGTTGGCCGTTTCCTGTTAGATGCTGACGGTACTAAATGGCAGGACGGTCCACTGGCAACAGCAGCACGCATCGGCGCTATGTGTTATCTCGATGAGGTAGTGGAAGCACGTCAGGATACCACTGTCGTTATTCACCCGCTGACAGACCATCGCCGTACCTTACCATTGGATAAAAAAGGTGAGCTGATCGAAGCACACCCTGATTTCCAGCTGGTTATCTCTTATAACCCTGGTTATCAGAGCTTAATGAAGGACCTGAAACAATCGACCAAGCAACGTTTTGGTGGCCTGGATTTTGATTATCCGGCTGAAGAAACTGAAATTGCTATCGTTTCTAAAGAATCAGGTGTTGATAAAGAGACAGCCGGGAAACTGGTTCAGATTGCACACCGTGCCCGTAACCTGAAAGGTCATGGCCTGGAC
>JAOUPA010000283.1 GCA_029880105.1 Gammaproteobacteria bacterium | reverse complement strand
TCATCCACACGGAAAAAGTCCTGATCCTGCCGGCCCTGTTTAACCGCTTTTCTGCAAGTCTCAGCCATGGTGGGCTCAAAATGTTCGATAGCATTCAGCCATACACTGGCCTTCATCATAAACACACCACTGTTCCAGAGATACCCACCACTATTCACATATTGTTCGGCAGTCGCCAGGTCCGGTTTTTCGACAAAGGCATCAATGCTCACCGCCGTAGAAGAACCGGTAATGGCCTGACCACTTCGTATATAACCATAACCCGTTTCAGGGCCGGTGGGCTTGATACCGAAAGTTACCAGGTAATCCTGCTCTGCCAGTTTTGCCGCTTCTGAGATAGCCTGCTGGAAGGCTTGAATATTAACGATGACGTGATCAGCCGGCATTACCAGTAAAATGGCATCAGGTTTTGCCACCAGGGCAGCCAGACAAAGTGCCGGTGCGGTATTGCGACCCTCAGGTTCCAGCATAATACTACCAGCAGGTTTACCAATCTGGCGCAACTGTTCAGCCACCATAAAACGGTGTTCTTCATTACAGACAACAATGGAAGACTCAACTTCAGAAATACCATCAAGCCGCAGAACGGTTTCCTGCAACATGGTATTGTCAGATACCAGTGGTAATAATTGCTTGGGATAAAGTTCCCGTGACAGAGGCCACAGGCGGGTACCCGATCCTCCAGATAAGATGACAGGCTGAGTAGTCATTAGATAAATATCACCACGATTTGGTATTTATTGTGTTCTTAATCATAGAACGGCCCTGGGATAGGAACCAAGTATCTTCACCATTCCAGCTGTTTCAGACAGTTCCTTGAGCGCCTTGCTGATATCGGGTTCTGATTTGTGTCCTTCGATATCTACAAAAAACACATAGTTCCACATACCCTGTCGAGATGGACGAGATTCGATACGGGTCATGGATATGCCATTACGGGCCAAAGGCTCAAGCATTCGATACAGTGCACCCGGCTTATTATCAGCCGACACTAATAATGATGTCTTGTCATTACCACTGGCAGGTGTTGCGCGTTTACCGATAATCAGAAACCGCGTGGTGTTATTGGTTTCATCTTCTATATTGCGTGAAAGGATATCCAGGCCATAAAGTTCTGCCGCCATCTCTCCGGCAATTGCGGCAGCTGTTGAATCCTTTGCTGCCATTCTGGCTGCTTCAGCATTACTGCTTACTTCAATACGCTCAATCTTGGCCATGTGGGTATCCAGCCAGCGTCGGCATTGCCCGAGGGACTGACGATGAGAATAGATTTTATTAATCTTGCCAAGATCTGAGTTCTTGCCCATTAAACACTGATGGATGCGTAGCTCTACTTCACCACAGACATGCAATTCTGATTTAATAAATTCATCAAGGGTATGGTTGACCACACCCTCGGTTGAATTTTCGATCGGCACGACACCATATGAAACTGTCTCTGCTTCTACTTCCTTAAAGACATCTGCGATAGTTCCATGCGGAAGCGTATTTACCGAATGCCCGAAATGTTTCAGCGCAGCGGCCTGAGTAAAGGTTCCTTCCGGGCCCAGGTAGGCAATCTTAAGCGGTTGTTCAAGCGCCAGACAGGCCGACATAATCTCACGAAACAGACGTGCAATTTCATCATCACTTAAAGGCCCGGTATTGCGTTCCTTGACCCTACGCAAAACATCCGCCTCACGCTCAGGACGATAAAACAGGGCATTGGCGCCTTCGGTCTGTTGCTTGGTCCTGGCGACCTCTTCGGCAATAGCCGCGCGCTCCGAGATCAGTTGCTGGATCTGTTTATCCAGCTCATCAATACGGTCACGTAGATTGGAAAGACTCTCACTCATGGCGCTATCTTATCCTGCCATACAGAACTAGGCCAGCGCCCTCACTGCCAGTACACCTTCGATTCCAGCAATTTCGTTGATAAGGGCATCATCGACCTGTTTATCGATATCAATAACGGTATAGGCCAGCTCACCACGTGACTTGTTAAGCATGTCGATAATGTTAAGCCCCTTGCTAGCCAGGGCTGAAGAAATCTGCCCTACCATGTTTGGCACATTATTATTTACAACCGTGAGTCGATAACCCTCACTGCGATCCATCCTGACTTCAGGGAAGTTTACCGAGTTCAGGATATTACCGTTTTCCAGGTAATCACGAACCTGATCTGCCACCA
>JAOUPA010000282.1 GCA_029880105.1 Gammaproteobacteria bacterium | reverse complement strand
GTTGAATTGCTCAAGACTCCGAATCTTGGCAAGAAGTCTCTCACCGAAATCAAGGACGTACTCGCCTCACGTGGCTTGTCACTGGGTATGCGTCTGGAAAACTGGCCACCAGCCAGCCTGAAAGAGAAAAAAGAAAGCGCAGCCTAGGCTGAGCTGTAGTTTAACGAGTTTGTAAGGTAGAAGAATCATGCGTCATCGTGAAAGTGGCCGAAAACTGAATCGCAACAGCAGTCATCGCAAGGCGATGTTCCGTAACATGGCAGCTTCCATGCTGGAACACGAGATGATTCGCACGACCCTGCCCAAGGCCAAGGAATTACGTCGTGTTGTTGAACCTCTGATCACTCTTGCCAAGGAAGACAGCGTTGCTAATCGTCGTCTGGCCTTTGCCCGTCTACGTGATCGCGATGTTGTTACCAAGCTGTTTGAAGAGCTGGGTCCGCGTTACCAGGCTCGTCCAGGCGGTTATCTGCGAATCCTGAAATGTGGTTTCCGTACTGGCGACAATGCTCCGATGGCGATTGTTGAACTAGTTGACCGTGCAGCCCCTGTCGCGGGTGCGACTGAGTCAGCTACAGAATCTGCTGAAGCATAATAGCCCGTTGTAAGTCTCTATCAGAAGGCCGGACTTTTTAGTCCGGCCTTTTTGTTGTATGGATAAATACCATTCTGCACATCTATTAACTACACTTCAGTAGTAATACCTCACAAATAATAAAAACTCATATGATTGTTCTGTTTACAGATTTTGGCTGGAATGGTCCTTATGTGGGACAGATGAAGGCAGTTTTGCATAAACTGGCACCTGACAAGCCGGTGGTCGACCTGATGCATGATGCGCCTGTCTTTAATCCACGTTCATCTGCCTATTTGCTCTCAGCATTAAGTAGCAATTTTCCAAAAGAGACAGTATTTCTATGTGTAGTCGACCCGGGTGTAGGCAGTTGTGAGAGAAAACCGGTTGTGGTCAAGGCTGATGGGAACTGGTTTGTCGGTCCGGAAAACGGTCTGTTTAATGTTATCGCAACAAGGGCTAATAGTTTGCAGTACTGGGATATAACCTGGCAGCCTGAAAATCTCTCGAATACCTTTCATGGTCGTGACCTGTTTGCACCCGTAGCTGCATTTCTGGCAAAAGGAAAAATGTACAATATGGCAGAGGAGCACGAGCCTGGTGATCGGATTCTGGCTGGTTGGGAGGATGACCTGTATGAGATACTTTATATCGATCATTATGGTAATTGCATGACGGGTATTCGCGCCAGCTCTATCTCAAAGGATGCTATTGTTGACGTAGGGAATCTGTCTCTGGGGAATCAGAGTACGTTTTCTGATGTCCCAGAAGGAGAGGCATTCTGGTTTGAGAACTCAAGCGGTCTGGTAGAACTCGCAATCAATCGCATGAGTTTAAGTAAAAAACTAAAGCTAGCCGAAGGTAATCGGGTTTCGGTTCGCTAATAAACTATTATTTGACGCTGAAAAATATGTCACCATACCATGCTGTGGCTGACTCGCCTGTATTATCGGTGTCAGTCATAATGGCGATAGCTGATATATTACCCGGTACTTCGCCAAACGCATCAATATAGTCCTGAATGATATTTCTTTTTTCTGCGACCCATCTACCAACATTTTGTTTACCCGACTGGACTACAATCATTTTTACGCGATTACTATAGGCATTATTAACTATTGTATTAATTGGTGTGTGGTTGTCCCAGATGTAATTGATGACTGCCAGCGGGGGTGGAGTATCATATAACAGGCTGTAAATATTGTATTTTAGTCTTTCACCTCCTTCTAGTTTACTTTTGTCATAGTCAAATGAAATATAGAGCCTGGCTGGGTAGTCATCGCCATCTTTACTGGTTACATCGCCCTTGTTCAGGATTCGATTAATTTTCCATTGCCAGTTAATGAAAGGCTGATTTTGTGGAGAAATATCTGTTTTTAGATAATAGCCAGATGCGCTAGCATGACTGACAGCCTGGACTACCGTTTTATTATTTTGACGGGTGAGGAAATAGGCTGTATGTCTGTCGATATTGCCAAACAGGAGGGGCTTCCAGCCCGGTGGGGTAATGTTGGTAACTGGCATGCTCGAAAATCGGGTGCTGGGGAGTGTGCCAGTCGGGGCTGCGAATAAAGTAGTGCAAAAGCCACTGAGCAGACATATTAAAAAGCTTTG
>JAOUPA010000281.1 GCA_029880105.1 Gammaproteobacteria bacterium | reverse complement strand
CAAGATCGAGGCGACAATCAATAATGCGAAGCGTGCGCAGGAGATCGTCAAACAGCATGGTTCGCTGGCGGCCTTTGTCTGGCAGTACGAGCCTGACAGCAAACAGCTGGCGAAACCACAGACGGTGTCGACCTCGGCCGGCTCGATTGCGCTGTCAAAAGACCTGAAGAAACTGGGCTGGAAATTTTTTGGCCCGACCACGGCCTATGCCTTTATGCAGGCGATGGGCCTGGTCAATGACCACGTTGAGGGTTGCATGGTCAGGGACAGGGTCGTGCAGGCACGCAAAAAATTTAAACGACCGTGATGATGGCGATACGTGTTGGCATATATAAAACGGAAGGGCGCTGTTGCTTCGCCGCGATGTCTCCTGATTCTTTACCGTCATTGGTCATGACTGTATAATTTCGTCCAGTTCCTTATCGGGCAAAAAGTATATGCTCGGTTTATAAATGCCCAAATCCCATCTCTTTCAGTGACGCACAGATGTCTTGCCATCTGCGCACTAATTCGTTTAACCGTTTTATGTACCATGGAGTACCAATGAAAAAACACCTTGCACTTCTTTGTAGTATCTTTTTGTTAGCCGCTGCCAATGTCGAGGCGGCGGATAAAAACAACAGTCCGCTCTACCTTGGTATCAAGGGCGGTTTTGTTGATGCCGATGGCATGGGCGATGCTGCGCTTAACCTTGGCCTTGACGTTGGCTATACACTTAATCGGCATCTGGCCGCTGAAGTCGAGTTGACGCAAACGCTGGTCGATGGCGATACACCATCTGGCAGGGACTGGGATGTCGATACGCTGTCTGTGTTTGCGGCCTTCCGTAGCAATACCGAGGTCAAGCTAAAGGCGAAGGTGGGTCTGACCAATTTCGACAGCGGTGGCCGTCGTGATACCGAGTTTTCATTTGGTCTCGGTGTTGGTTTCTGGGCCGCCGGTGGCCTGATGGAGATCGAGTATACCGAGCTGGATGACGGCCTCGACTTTATCAGTATTGGCGTCAATTATTTTTACTAGCCTGAAACCAGCAGACACAGGGAGGTGTCTGCTGTGTGGTTATATATTTCTATAGACATTATTAATGAATGTGGCAGCTGTAGCCGGCATTGATCACTCAAATTAATAATTATATGTATTGTTCTACTGTATTAAGAAATTCGGATGCATCAATAGGTTTTGTTATGTAATGAGTGAAACCGGCCTGCATGCCTTTGCTAATGTCGCTCTTTGTGGCATTCGCAGTAACGGCGATCACTGGGGTGGTGTTGATATTGGGGTTGGCTTTTATGCTGGCTAGAATCTCGTAACCATCAGCGCCGGGAAGGTTGATGTCCAGTAATACAAGATCCGGCTGGTACTGTTCTAGTATCGACAGGCCTGAATCACCATCATAGGCTGATTTTATTTCATGCGGCGTATGTTTTAGGATGCTTTCAATAAGACGAATATTGGCCTGATTGTCCTCAATGTATAATATTTTTCCGGCACGCTTGTTTGAGGTGGTGCGCTCAGGTTCTGTAGTGTTGTTATGTAACAGGTCGCTCGCCTGGATGCTGCCCAGGGGTAGTTCAATCCAGAAAGTAGAGTTGTTATCGCTGTCAATATCGTAGCCAATATCGCCATTCATGCGCTCTATGAGCTTTTTAGTTACCAGGAGTCCTATACCGGTGCCTTCAACTGTGGAATTTTCCTGGCCAAGTCGTTCGAAAGGTGTGAATAGCTTCTTTTGTTGATCGATATCAAGCGTCGGACCTGTATTGGATATTGATATGCGTAGACGGTCATCCAGGTGTTCGTGTTTAATTCTTATAGAGCCATCGATGTTGTTATATTTAACTGCATTGCTTAATAAATTAAGAATGACCTGCTTGGTTCTGGTATGGTCACCGACAATATAAATTACCTCGTCAATTTTTAGGCTGTTTATAATATGGATGTTACTGCTTCTTGCGGCTTCATCTATAAGTAGCAGGCACTCATGGGTGATGTCGTTTATATTTATATTTTCTATTGATACGGATATTTTTCCTGCTTCGATTTTAGACAGGTCAAGAATGTCGTTGATGAGATTGAGTAGATGTTTGCCGGCCTTGTGAATTTCTTTTACATCAGTCTTTATGTCATCATCAATGTCGCTGAGGCTAATGAGTTGTGAGAAACCAATGATGGCATTAAGTGGCGTACGCA
>JAOUPA010000280.1 GCA_029880105.1 Gammaproteobacteria bacterium | reverse complement strand
GGTAATGGAACATGGGGAATTTGCCATCCGGGGCTCGATTATTGATATTTTTCCATCAGGGCATCATCTACCCTTCAGAATCGACCTGTTTGATACTGACATTGATTCTATACGCCGTTTTGATCCGGAATCTCAACGCTCACTGGATAAAATAGAATCGGTTAACCTGTTACCTGCCCGGGAATTCCCTTTCAATGAAACCTCGATCAGTCAGTTCCGAACCCGGTACCGGGAGCAGTTTGAAGGCGATCCAACCCGGAGCAGTATTTACCAGTCCGTTACCAACAACCTGATACCTGCAGGTATTGAATATTACCTGCCGTTATTTTTTGATCATGTCGAAGACCTTTTTAACTACCTGCCCAGGAACACCATTTTCTTTACGCCTATGGATATTCAGCAGCAGCTGGACACATTCTGGCATGACCTGGAACATCGTTATGGGCAACGCTGCCACGACATAGAACGACCTATTCTCAAACCCGATGAGCTTTATCTGACGATTGAAGAAGTACAGACACAGCTTGCGGACTATCAGCAAATTACCTTGCAGAACTTTAAGATTGAAACAACGGATAACGCCATCAATCTACCGTTTAGTGCACCATCGCAATTATTGCTTCAGGCCAGAAGCCCGCAACCGGCAGCTGCACTTATTGAGTTTCAAAAAACATACCAGGGACGCACTCTGTTTGTCGCCGAGTCTACCGGGCGTCGTGAAACCTTTCTTGAAATGCTGCATGATAAAAAGATTTATCCGAAAACATTTTCATCCTGGCAAACTTTCGCAGATTCAGAAGAACCCTGTGGGATCTGTGTTGCACCAATCGATCGCGGACTTAACTGCCTGCAACCTGAATTTTGCATTATTACTGAGCCACAGATTTTTGGTGAACGAGCCCAGCAACAACGTCGCCGTCGTATGCGTACACGAGATGCTGAGGCCATTATTGGCAATCTTACCGATTTGCACCTGGGTGCACCGGTAGTTCATGAGGAACACGGTGTTGGTCGATACCAGGGCCTGCAAAAATTAACCGTAGGAAAAATTGAGTCAGAATTTCTTACCATTAAATACGCCGGCAATGACAAATTATATGTTCCCGTTTCTTCTCTCCACCTGATTAGTCGCTATACCGGTGCTGACGAGGATCATGCGCCATTACATAAACTCGGCGGCGAAGCCTGGCAAAAGATTAAACGTAAAGCTGCCGAAAAAGTTCATGACATTGCGGCAGAAATCCTCGATTTACATGCGCGGCGTGCTGCCAAGGAAGGTTATGCCTACCATATCAATATGGACGAATACGCCAACTTTGCAGCGGCATTCCCGTTTGAAGAAACCGAAGACCAGGCCAAAGCCATACAGGCTGTTATTGATGATTTATCTGCGCCTAAAGCCATGGACAGGGTTGTATGTGGCGATGTAGGTTTTGGTAAAACCGAGGTTGCCATGCGTGCTGCATTCATTGCAGCCAATTCTGGTAAGCAGGTAGCGATCCTGGTACCCACTACCCTGCTTTCCCAGCAGCATTATCAGAATTTTAAGGATCGTTTTGCAGACTGGCCTTTCAGAATAGAAGGTCTTTCACGCTTTAAAACTAAAAAACAGCAGGACGAGGTCATCGCCGGGCTTAAAAATGGAACCGTGGATATTATTATCGGCACCCACAAACTCCTGCAGAAAGACATAAAGTTTAAGGACCTGGGATTACTGATAATCGATGAAGAACATCGCTTTGGTGTGAAGCATAAAGAACAGTTTAAAAATCTACGTGCCGAAGTCGATATCCTTACCCTCACCGCCACGCCTATTCCACGAACACTGAATATGTCATTATCCGGTTTGCGTGATCTATCGATTATTGCCTCACCACCTACACAGCGCCATGCCATTAAAACATTTATATCTGAATGGAATGATAGCCAGGTTCAGGAAGCCTGTTTACGCGAAATCAAACGCGGCGGACAGGTTTATATCTTACATAATGATGTAAAAACTATCGAAAAAATCCGCCAGCAAATCTCTAACCTGGTACCCGAGGCAAAAGTAGAATACGCACACGGCCAGATGCGTGAACGAGATTTAGAACAGGTTATGCTGGATTTTTACCATCAGCGTTTTAATATTCTGGTGGCAACAACCATTATCGAGAGCGGTATTGATGTGCCTTCTGCCAACACGATTATC
>JAOUPA010000077.1 GCA_029880105.1 Gammaproteobacteria bacterium | reverse complement strand
TTCCCGAAGTGAGTTAAGACAGGCAATCGATAACTGGAATTAGAATTTAAAACTGGGTCGAAGGATCAGTCGAAAATTACCCGACTGGTTTTGCAGTGTGCCGCGGTATTTGCTGTTTTTCCAGAATAAAACCAACACCAAATTCAAACGCACTGAAATTAAAGTATCTGAATTGTTTCTATTATGAGTGAATCGATCCGTATCGACAAATGGTTGTGGGCAGCGCGTTTCTTCAAAACACGTGCCCTCGCCGCTGAAGCAGTATCAGGTGGCAAGGTACACCTCAATGACAATCGCGTCAAACCGGGTCGGGAAGTAAAGGCGGGTGATAGCCTGACTATACATCGTGATGGTTATACCTATAAGGTCACCGTGCTGGGCATCAACAAGCAACGCCGGCCCGCGAGTGAGGCACAGTTGTTATACGAGGAGTCGGCAGAGAGTGTCGCGGCGAGGCAGGAACAGGCCGAGATACAACGGCTGGCTTCAGCGATGAGGCAGGGGCCGGATCGCAGGCCGAACAAACGGGAACGCAGGCATATCGTGAAGTTTACGAGGAAAGGAGAGTAGATGGCATAAGCAGGTACTCAGCAGATAGTACGGTCAGTGGATACCAGGCGAATAATTGATTATTACTAATTTCACTTAGGTTACACACTATTATGTGCTGGATACTGGTGAGATGACCGGTAGTTATATCAGGATGAGCGGTAATTTTATGGCCCTATTTAACCTATATAATTTGTTGGATTTTATTAAATATAGGTTATTTTGTGATGGCACTAGCTCGATTATCTACTCTTTCTTTGACGCTTCTTTTCGCGATCTCTCTAGCTGGTTGCGGTAGCAGCGGAGGATCTTCACCGCCACCACCGACCATAACTATATCGGGTACAGTTTCATCCGCTACAGACGGCCTGGCCATTAAGAGTGCTCAGGTAAGGCTGGTCAACATACAGACCCAGCAATATGAAGTTGATCCTGTGCTTACAGATGCGAACGGGTTTTATACATTTAAAGTTTCACCTGGTAGCTATGAGGTGCGTGTTGCAGCACAGGGGCACAAACCCAGTCCAGTTGATGGTATAGCGGGTATACCTGTTTCACAGACATCTACCTTTGATGTTGCACTTAGACCGATAGATCCCGGTGTATACGGTTCATTAAAAATGCATCTTGTGGGATACAATGAAAGCAATGGTGCGCTGGTTATCTTAAATGATCCAAGTACGGGGGATAGTTACACTGGCACTACCAGTAATAAGGGTGATTTAACGATGTATAACATCCCTGTTGCTGCTGGTAACTATAGTATTACCATCAAGGCACTGGGGCATGAAACTTATACATATCTTGCAAGCATTACCATCAGTGATGGCGTTGAAACGGTAATAAACAATATCACGCTGACTGCAATTAATGGGTTTTCTGTGAGTGGAGCAGTTACTTTCCTGGCTGTAGCAAATGGCGAAGTCGATGTTAGCTTAACCGATAAGGATACGGGTGCTGTTATCCCGGGCACTAATGTAACTACTGTTAATGCTAATTACTTGATAAGTTCAGTTGCACCTGGCTCGTATTACATCCGCGCATCTTTCAATGTTGACGGCTATGTGGTCGATCCTGATTCTATTGTGAAATTTGGTGAACCAGAGGCAGTTGTTGCTGCGGCTGATCTAACCAACCAGAATATTGATGTTACCGGCGCAGTGGCATTAACGAGTCCAGTCACTAATACTGATGGCACACCTGTTGAGGTAAACAGCCTTACACCAACATTAAGCTGGCAGCCCTATTCAAGTACCAGCGATTATGTTGTTGAGGTGCGTGATGCGAATGGTGATGTAGTATGGGGCGGATTTGATGCCACTCTTAATAAACTGGTTAATCCTTCAGCAGCAACAACATCTATCGTGTACTCAAATGATGGGCTAGGACTACCGCTGGAAAACGGTAAAGTATATCGCTGGAAAGTTTACGCAAGTAAAGATGATGTAAAAGAAGCAACCGGCTGGAAGTTGATCAGTGCCTCTGAAGATGCGCAGGGCGTGTTTAAAGTCGTTATCCCGTAATACATTAACTTTGAAAGAACCATAGCCGCCTGACTTAAAGATTAAGTCAGGCGGTTTTTTTATAGGGTTGTTATCGAAATCAAAAGCCATATACATCCTACGTTACGCCTGACGGGCCGCGATCTACGTGTTCATTTTGTTGCTGACAAAATGAGTCAGTAAACATTTATAATGCTCCACATGCCTAGACCCGAAACCCCAGCCCTGACCGTAGATATTGTCATCGAAATGCACGACCGGCCTGATCGCCCCATTGTGCTCATCGAGCGCAAGTACCCGCCAATAGGCTGGGCGCTGCCCGGTGGCTTCGTTGATGTCGGCGAGACCGTGAGTGTGGCGGCGGTGCGCGAGGCCAAAGAAGAGACCTGTCTCGATGTGACTCTGGACGTGCTGCTTGGCTGCTATTCTGACCCGGCCCGCGACAGGCGCGGCCATACCGTGAGCCTGGTCTATACTGCACACGCCACGGGCGAGCCGAGGGCGGCGGACGATGCGGCGAATGTGTTGCTGCTCGATCCCTGCGATGAGGCTGCGCTGGCCGGGATCGAGGTGACCTTTGACCATCGGCGGATCCTTGCCGATTACTGCCACTATCGTCATACTGGCGAGATCCGCCTGCCGGATTGATGTTGCGTTTGTTAACCCTCTGTTTCTGGTATAATTTTCGGCTTTTAGCGCAGATGGCTGCGCCTGATTGTTGAAGAGTGTCCTTTTTTGAGTAATCGAACCCTGTCGCTGGATGATCGTACACACGAGTATCTGCTTTCCGTTTCGGTGGATGAAAGTGCCCTGCTGCGTGAATTGCGTGAACGCACGGCCGCTGAAAACCAGTATTCGGTGATGCAGATATCACCCGAGCAGGGCCAGTTTATGGCCCTGTTGGTGAAGCTGACAGGTGCAAAGCGAGCACTGGAGATTGGCACCTTTACCGGCTACAGTTCGGTCTGTATTGCCGGTGCCCTGCCTGATGATGGTGAGCTGATCTGTTGTGACCAGTCTGAGGAATGGACGCAGATGGCCAGGGAATACTGGCAGAGGGCAGGCCTGCAGGACAGAATCAGGTTTTATTTGCAGCCAGCCTCGATCACCCTGCAGCAGTTGCTAGGTAATGGCGCACAGGGGACGTTCGATTTTATTTTTATTGATGCGGATAAGCAGAATTACCCGCTGTACTATGAGCAGTCGCTGAAGTTGCTGCGCAAGGGTGGTCTGCTGGCAGTGGATAATACGCTGTGGTCGGGTAGTGTCGCTGACCCGGAAAATATGCAGCCGGGCACGCGTGCTATCCGGCGTTTTAATGAAATGGTAAAAAATGATAAGCGGGTAAGTATCAGCCTGGTGCCAATTGGTGATGGCCTGACACTCATCGTAAAGGATTTTGAATAATGCTGAAGTGGTTAAAAAGTCGCATAGCAAAAAAAAATAACAAAAGCGCAGCTGTTAAAAATAAAGGTGCAAAAAAAGCTGTGGTAAAAAAGGCCTACTCAGATAGTGTGAGAATTATTCCACGTTCTGAGCACGGCATCTCGCGCAAGAATATCGATGAAAGTGCGCTCAAGGTTTTATATAAGCTGAACAAGGAAGGGTATGAGGCATACCTGGTTGGCGGTGCGGTGCGTGATCTGTTATTGGGTAAACGTCCCAAAGATTTTGATGTGGCAACCGATGCGACCCCGGAGCAGGTGAATGCGTTGTTTCGTAATTGTCGCCTGATTGGTCGTCGCTTCAGGTTGGCACATATTCATTTCGGTCGGCACATTATTGAAGTAGCGACGTTCCGCGGGCATCACGATGACTCTGATTCTGGTCGTCAGGATGAATCGGGTCGTATTCTTCGCGACAATGTTTACGGTGATATTGAGCAGGATGTCTGGCGCCGTGATTTCACCACCAATGCCCTCTACTACAACATTGCAGATTTCTCTGTTGTTGATTTTGTTGGTGGTTATGAAGATGTGAAGAATAAACGCCTGCGTTTAATTGGTGACCCGGACGAGCGTTATCGCGAAGACCCGGTGCGCATGCTGAGAGCGATTCGATTTGCGGCCAAGCTGGGCTTTAGTATTGATGAAAGCTGTCAGCGCTTTATTCGGGAAGAAGGCGCCCTGCTCAGGGATATACCCGCAGCACGCCTGTATGAAGAGGCACTAAAGTTGTTCCATGCGGGTCATGCCATCGAAAGCTTCCAGGGCTTGCGCGAGTACCATTTGCTGGAGCATCTCTTTCCCGATGCCGCTGAGGCACTTGATGGTAATGAAGTTGGGCTGAAGTTTTTACATCTCGCGATGCAGAGTACAGACCAGCGTATTCACAATAATATGCCAGTCACACCTGCTTTTTTATTCGCCGCATTGTTGTGGGCGCCATTACGTACGCGTACTGAAAAACGCCTCGCCAGTGGTGAGCCACATTCGCTAGCGCTGCAAAAATCCGCATCAGCATTAATAGGCGAACAGGTGCGTTATGTCTCTATTCCGAAACGTTTCACAACGGTGATGCGTGAAATCTGGTCGCTACAGTCACGTTTTTCTAACCGTAAAGGTAAACGTGCGACCGCATTATTTGAGCATCCTAAATTTAGAGCAGCCTACGATTTTTTATGCCTGCGCGCCAAAGCCGGAGAGATCAAGGATGACGACTGTCGCTGGTGGACCGAGTTTCAGGAAAACTCACCAGAGGCACAGCAGGCGAAAATTGAGCCACAGCGTGGGCAGGGGCGTGGTCGTCCACGTCGCCGTCGTCGCACTAAATCGGTAAAAGATTAATCGATGACTGAGCGGGTTTATTGTCGCGCTTATATTGGTCTGGGCAGTAACCTGAATCAGCCTGATCAGCAAATCAGCCGGGCGATAGCAGCACTAAGGCAGTTACCAGACAGCCGCTTTCTGGCAGACTCGGGACTGTTCAGGAGCAGGGCTATGCTACCCGAAGGTGGTGAGGCACAGGCCGACTATTACAACGCAGTTGTGCTTATCGAAACCTCGCTTGAGCCGCTGGCTTTGCTTGAGCACTTGCAGGCAATTGAAAACGAACAGGGGCGGGTACGTGACTACCGTTGGGATCCAAGGACGCTCGATCTCGATATACTGATGTTTGCTGAAACCGAGATAGTAACATCGCGTCTACAGTTACCACACCCAGGCATTACCGAGCGGGAATTTGTGCTTTACCCGTTGCGCCGACTATGTCAGAAAATGCAGCTGGATGATTTGCTTATCCCTGGTCGTGGTATGCTAAGCGAAATAATTAAAACCTGTCCTGAGAATGGGCTGGTTTATGTTGGAGATATTAAATGAATAAGGCAAATGCCAGTCTGGATTTATCGAAGGCATGGCCGCAATTTGTCGTTGTGGAGGGTCCGATTGGGGTGGGTAAAACCACGCTGGCGAGAAAACTTTCCCGTTCTTTTGAAAGCAACCTGTTGCTCGAAGGTGCAGATGATAATCCGTTTCTGGAACGGTTTTATGAAAACCCACGTGCTGCTGCACTACCAACACAGCTGCATTTTTTATTACAGCGTGCTCGTCAGCTAAAAGAATTAAAACAGGAAGATATGTTCAGCCCGGTACGTGTGGCTGATTTTTTAATTGAAAAAGATCGCCTATTTGCTGAACTAACACTGGATGAAGATGAACTGGACCTGTACGAACAGGTTTATTCGACGTTGACACTGGATATGCCCACGCCTGATCTTGTAGTCTATCTGCAGGCGCCGGTTGAGGTTTTACTGGAGCGTATTCAGAGGCGTGGCGTGCATCACGAACAGATGATTGAAGCGGCGTATCTGCAGCGTTTGTGCGATGCTTATATCAGTTTTTTTTACCAGTATTCCGACGCACCACTGTTGATTGTGAATGCCGCCGATATCGATTTTGCCAATAATGAAGATGAGTATCAGCTTTTGCTGAAACGTATTCTGGCAAATCGCAGTGGTCGTAATTATTTTAATCCGTCATCGGTGATTATGCAGGAGCTGGAGCAGTTATGAGTACACAACCGGATTCATCCAGACAAAGCAGGATCACTGTACGTAGCCTGCATGAAAAAAAACAGGCAGGTGAAAAGATTACCTGCCTGACGGCTTATGATGCCAGTTTTGCCCGCGTACTCGATCAGGCAGGTGTCGATGTCGTGCTGGTCGGTGACTCATTGGGCATGGTGGTACAGGGGCATGAAACGACGTTGCCGGTGACGGTGGAAGATATGCTCTACCACAGCCAGATGGTCGCAAAGGGCCTGTCGCACGCGCTGATGATTGTTGATATGCCATTTTTGAGTGACACCTCGATTGAGGCAGCGCTGGAGAATGCCGGCCTGTTTATGAAGGCGGCCGGTGCGCAGATGGTCAAGCTGGAAGGTGGCGCTGATCAGGTCGATATTGTTTCTGCACTGGTACAGCACGGTATTCCAGTCTGTGCACATTTAGGTCTGCAGCCACAGCGCGTGCATAAACTGGGTGGCTATCGTGTTCAGGGTCGTGAGTCGGCGGCAGCTGAGGCCATGCTGGAAGAGGCGCGGATTCTTGAACAGGCAGGGGCTGACCTTATCCTGCTCGAATGTGTGCCCAGCCGACTAGCTGAAATGATTACTAGGGCTTTATCAGTACCGGTGATTGGTATCGGCGCCGGTGCAGCTTGTGACGGCCAGATCCTGGTACTCTACGATATTCTTGGTTTGAGCATGGGGCGTATTCCCAGGTTTAGTCATAATTTCCTGAGTGAAACTGGCAGTATCGAAGATGCGGTTCGTGCCTACGTTGCGGCGGTTAAATCAGGGGCATTCCCCGGGCCAGAACATGTCTTCAACTAAGAATCCGCAGGTATCGCGTACCATCGCAGAGGTTCGTCAGCAGACCAGCCAGTGGCGGCGTGCCGGAGAGCGCATTGCCTTTGTGCCAACCATGGGTAACTTGCATGCGGGCCATCTGGCACTGGTGGAAGCAGCCAGCAAGGCCGGTGACCGGGTGGTGGTGAGTATTTTCGTCAATCCCATGCAGTTTGGTGAAGGCGAAGATCTGGATAATTACCCCCGCACCTTTGATGAAGATTTGACCAAATTATCGAGTTATAACGTCGATCTGGTATTTTCGCCAATGGTCGAGGAAATCTATCCCAGCACAATTGAACATACTACGGCTGTGGATGTACCCAAGCTTTCCGAGATACTGGAAGGTAAATATCGATCTGGATTTTTCAGGGGCGTGGCCACGGTGGTCAACAAGCTGTTCAATATTGTGCAGCCGGATGTCGCCGTGTTTGGTGAGAAAGATTTCCAGCAGCTTCTGGTGATTCGGCAGATGGTGCTCGATCTGGCTATGCCCATCGAGATTATTTCGGTGCCGACCTGGCGTGAACCCGATGGACTGGCCTTGAGCTCACGCAATGGTTACCTCAATAGCGGAGAGCGTCAGCAGGCGACAGCAATTCATCGCTGCCTGCAGCGCGCTGTGCAGGCGATAGTTGCCGGCGGAAATCCGACCTTTGAAGTGGGGCACGCGACACAGCAGCTGGATGAGCAGGGATTTCTGGTGGATTACATAGTGGTGCGCAGGCAGCAGGATCTGGCGGTACCGGAAGAAGGTGACCAGTCACTGATTATTCTGGCAGCGGCACGTCTCAATGACGTTCGCTTAATCGACAATATCATGTTCACTTTGCATGATTAATGACGAATTTATTGTCATATATGAGCAGCGGCTATTAATTGGCCAAAAAATGGTATAATTCGCGCCAACATTGTTCAGACCAGATTGATTAGAAAAATTTATGCAACTGACACTACTTAAAGCTAAATTGCACAAAGCCCATGTAACACACTCCGAACTGGAGTACGAAGGCTCATGTGCGATTGATAGTACTTTGCTACAGACTGCGGGTATCCACGAATATGAGCAGATTCATATTTATAATGTGAATAATGGTGAGCGGTTTACCACCTATGCGATTCGTGCAGAAGCCGGTAGTGGTATTATTTCGGTCAATGGCGCTGCTGCGCACAAGGCGAGTCCGGGTGATCGCGTAATTATCTGTGCTTATGCCGAGTTGGCTCAGCACGAGGTGGCCAACTTTCATCCTAAGCTGGTCTATCTCAACGAGCACAATGAAGTCACCAGAACCTCGGATAGAATTCCGGTACAGGTTGCTTAATAGTTATTCTGAATGCAGGCCAGATTCTAAGAACCGTTTGCCCCACTAGTTCTATTTAGAAGCTTCCGCTTTTTTCAGCAGCGCGAGGGCTTTCTTGTCGTTTGGATGTTTTAGCAGGTGTTTGCTTAAGGTGATGATCGCCTGTTCTTTCAGTTCATAGGTTAAATAAACCTCAGCGGCTGCAACCAGGTCGTCATCATCGCTAACGTCGTCTTTATGGGTCTTGGCTGGTGCAGGTTTTGCTTTTGCCTTTGGTTTTGGCGTGGCTTTGGCTTTGGATTTGGATTTAGCTGGTGCCTGTGCTGGAATCTGTGGTTCGTGCGGGATACGCTTTTCCTCTTTATCCAGTTTGGCTGCTTTTGCCTTGGCCTCTTTGGCATCATTGGCAAATGTTTTAGCAATAACGACGACTGCGACAAGCACGGAAATTCCGAGAACAACCAGTAATACGATCACAAGAATGTCTGTTGGATCAAAATTCATTAGTGCCTTCCTCGGGTCTTATTGTCAGAATGTATAACAGATCATAC
>JAOUPA010000279.1 GCA_029880105.1 Gammaproteobacteria bacterium | reverse complement strand
TGGGTGCCCGCCACTGCCTGCACCCAGCGATTATTGAGCACATTCTCTGCCAGCCACTGTGGACCCGAGGTGTAGGAGAGATTACGGTTCATCACAAACTCGAGCGCCGGGTTGCCGCGTGACATGACATTGCCGATCACGACCTGGTCCACATCCGCAGGGATATTCTCGGGCTTGTAGCCTTCGCTGAGGGTAATACCCTGTTCTTCCAGCTGCGTACTCATCGGCGGGTAGACGTTCTCATCAGAGCCGCTGACGGTATGTCCCGCCTGCCTTGCCAGCACTGCAATACCACCCATAAAGGTGCCACAGATACCAAGAATATGAATATGCATCAGGGAGACTCCGGAAAAACGAATTGTGAGAGCGCCAGTGAAACAAAAAACAACGACATCGATAACAGTACCGCCTGGGTCATTTTTGTGCTCAGGGCATTTCGAAAAATATGTGCTGTCACCAGTATCTCCCAGCTGATCAACATCAACACTACCAGGGACATGATTTGTATCGCGGCACTCGACGCCTGCTCAAGACCACCATAACTCAGTACCGGCCATGACAGCAGATTAAAGACTATGCCGGTACCAATCAAGGCGGTTACCGTCTGCACAAAGCGCACCTTCAGGTTCAGTGATGACAGTAACACGTAGGTAAAAAACAGGATAACCCCGATGTTTAACAATATATGCCCAACTGCCAGCGAGGGCTCGGTCATGTTACCGACAATGATCACACCACTGACCAGATAAAAAATAATGACTCGCAGCATCAGCATCGGTGAATACGGCAGGTCCTGTGGCGCTGTTTTAAGCAGCAGCATGATTATAATTTTTTGGGCTATAGACATTCAGGTATAATACACGAAGATTAGCCATGATCTCGAAACGATGACTCAATTACAAATCACCCAACCCGATGACTGGCACGTACACCTGCGTGACGGTGACATGCTGAACCATGTTGCGCCCTTTACTGCGCAGCAGTTTGCCCGTGCCATTGTCATGCCCAACCTGCAGCCACCAGTGACTACGGTCAAACAGGCGGTTGAATATGTCGACCGTATCGTCAATGCAGTGGGTGAAAATCCTTTTGAGCCATTAATGACGCTGTACCTTACCGATAATACCAGCGCCGAAGAAATTGTCATGGCGGACAAGAGCTGTTTCGTAAAAGCCGTCAAGCTCTACCCGGCGGGTGCGACTACCAATTCATCAGCCGGCGTCACTGATATACGCAAATGCTACGACGCACTTGCCGCCATGGAAGAGGCCGGGCTGCCGCTACTGGTTCACGGTGAAGTCACCGACCCGGATATTGATGTCTTTGATCGCGAGAGCGCCTTCATAGACCAGGTGCTGATGCCACTGATGAACCGCTTCCCCAGGCTAAAAATCGTTTTTGAGCACATTACCACTGCCGATGCCGTCGAATTTGTGCTCAACACCGGCCTGAATATTGGCGCAACCATTACCCCACAGCACTTGCTATTGAACCGAAATGCGATGTTCAGGGGCGGCATACGACCGCACCATTATTGCCTGCCGGTACTGAAACGCGAACGGCACCGTCAGGCCCTGTTACACGCAGCGAGCTCTGGCCACCGTAAATTTTTCCTCGGCACCGACAGCGCGCCTCACAGCAAGGACAGAAAAGAAAGCAGCTGTGGCTGTGCCGGTATCTTCTCTGCACACGCGGCCATCGAGATGTACGCCACCGCCTTTGAAGAGAAAAATGCACTCGACAAACTGGAGGCCTTTGCCAGTTTCAATGGCCCCGATTTTTATGGACTGAGCCGCAACACCAATACCATTACGCTGGAAAGAGCCCCCTGGGTCGTTCCCGAGAGTTATCCACTATCCAATGGCGAAGGCCTGATTCCAATGATGGCCGGCGAGACCATCAACTGGAAGTTGGTAAAATAATGTCTACTCCAAATCCTGATAAGCCTTTGATGGCGCAACGCTTTCGTGGTTTTTTGCCCGTGGTTGTCGATGTCGAGACCGGCGGCTTTGACCATAATAAAGATGCACTGCTGGAGATTGGCGCGGTCACCATCAAGATGGATGAAGATGGCCACCTCAGCCTCGACGATGAATACCGTTGCCATGTCATCCCCTTTGAAGGCGCCAATATGGAGCCTGCCTCAATGGAGATCAACGGCATTGACCCCTACCACCCCTTTCGTATGGCCAAAC
>JAOUPA010000277.1 GCA_029880105.1 Gammaproteobacteria bacterium | reverse complement strand
CAAGCACCTGTAGACATTGTTTACCTTGGCGAAACTGTCTGTTCAAAACGACGCATCATGCGTGATGAGGACTGGCTGTCAATAGCTGAAGATTTAGAACAGGCAGGTAAAGAAGTCGTCATCTCAACCCTGACACTGATCGAGGCAAGCTCAGAACTCAGCAAACTCAAAGGCCTGTGCAACAATGAAAAATATCGCGTGGAAGCTAATGATATGGCCGCGGTTAATCTATTGTCAGGTAAACAGCATTTTATCACCGGACCAGCGATTAATATCTACAACAGCAGGACTTTATCTTTTTTGGCTGAACAGGGGTTAAAGCGCTGGGTATTGCCCATCGAACTATCAAAAGACACACTCAAAGATCTGCAGGACAAGCGCCCTGAGGGAATAGAGACAGAAATATTTTTTTATGGCCGACTACCACTGGCCTACTCTGCACGTTGTTTTACCGCGCGTTCACACAACCTGCCTAAAGATGACTGCCAGTACCGCTGTCTTGATGATGCCGATGGCCTGTTACTTTCAACACGCAATGATGACCCATTCCTCGTGCTCAATGGAATTCAGACACAATCTGCCAGAACATGTAACTTAATGGCCGAGATTGATGATATCAGAGAACTGGGTATTGATATCTTGCGCATTAGCCCACAGTCTAAAAACACACTGGATGTAATCAATATCGTCCACGATTGCCTGCACGGTAAAAAATCGATCGTAGATGCCGATGCTGAAATTGAAGCTCTCACTCCAAGCGGAAGCTGTAATGGCTACTGGCATGGTGATGCAGGCATGGAATCAGTAAATCAGCACTTAACACAAAATAAGGCAAGTTTATTATGAACAACAAACCCTTTGACCTGGACAATGATGCAGCTTATCAGTCATGGAGAGAAACCAAATTGGAAAACTACCCAACAAAAGCTGAACAGTTAGTGGTTGAGATTAATAATCCCCATGAATTAAGCAAGTCAGAAAAACAGGCACTGGTCGATTGCTGCAAGAAAACCAATATGGCCGTTTATATTAGCCCGACTGGCGAGGATCCAGATAAAAATATTCCTTTTGATCTTGCCAGGCAGTTTGGCCTGAGAGAATTAAACAAAAACATGGGGGCAGATGATGATGGTATAACCGCATTAAAGGTACAGAATGACCCACTGCACAAACGTTATATTCCCTACACCAACCATGCCATCCACTGGCACACAGATGGTTACTACAATGCCAGTGATCAACAGATCCGCGCACTTAACCTCCATTGTGTCAGACCGGCAAAAGAAGGTGGAGAAAACGCCGTCATGGATCATGAAATAGCGTACATACTGCTCAGGGATGACAACCCTGAACACATACAGGCATTTATGCAGGACAACGCAATGACCATTCCTGAAAATGTGGTTGATGGTAATGAAATTCGACCTGCACGTAGTGGACCAGTTTTTTCAGTCATCGGCGATAACCAGTTACACATGCGTTATACCGCTCGCGCTCATAATGTCATCTGGTCACAGGATGCGACCACACAGTCAGCCGTGGCTGCACTCGATGCCCTTTTACACTCTGACAGCAAATATATTTATCGCCTGACACTACAATCCGGCTGGGGACTGATCAGCAATAATGTATTGCATGACCGCAGTGGCTTTACCGATGATGTGGCACATCCACGCCTTCTGTATCGTAGTCGATACCACGATGCCCTGCAGCTTAGTTAGAGACTATAAATAGTTGGAATTAACCAAATAACTTTTTATAGACAGGCATTAGCTTTGTGGAAGCTGACTCGATCATACTGAGCACTCTTGAGGATTCAATATCGAGCGCATCGAGGTAATTTTTTAGTGCCAGGCCAAGTTCGGTGTCACCTTCCATAACCAGGCGTCGCTGAAAGACCAGTGTATCAGGATCAACCTTGCGACTTGCGAGCGACATAAAATCATACAATGAGGCCCTTATCATCAAATCGTCATCAGTCTGCTTGCTGTTTTCAGTAAACCTTGAACCTTTAAGTGTAAGACGGTAACACAGGCTCAAATCACTGACTTCTATAGCAACAGATCTATCAAGTAAAAAATCAAGCTCACCATTGGCCAGGTCGTTGGCGAATACTTTATTCAGGATAGAAACCAGTGCACGACAATGCAGCCTGATCGGCAACAACTTCAACGGCATTGAAAGTGGCCTTGGCAACA
>JAOUPA010000076.1 GCA_029880105.1 Gammaproteobacteria bacterium | reverse complement strand
ACTGGGGTTGCTATCCACATTGCTGACCCCAAGCTGGCCGCCACGATCTTGCCAAGATCAGGACTCGGTCATAAGCACGGTATTGTACTCGGTAACCTGGTCGGCCTGATCGATTCAGATTACCAGGGACAGCTGTTCGTTTCATGCTGGAATCGTGGCAACAAAGATTTCACCATTGAAGTTGGCGACCGTATTGCGCAGCTGGTATTTGTGCCAGTGGTGCAGTGTGACTTTGATGTTGTCGACGAGTTCGATGAGACCGATCGTGGCGCAGGTGGCTTTGGTCACTCCGGCTCCAAATAACACAAAACCAAGTAGATACAATAATGACTATTTCCGAAGATATTTTTCGCGCCTACGATATTCGTGGCATTGTTGAAACCGCACTCACGCCCGATGCCGTTCGCCAGATTGGCCAGGCATTTGCCACTGAGTCACTAAAACAGAATCAGGATACCGTTGTCATTGGTCGTGATGGTCGCCTGTCCAGCCCGATGCTTTCGAAGGCACTGAGCGAAGGCCTGCGTGCCGGTGGCTGTAATGTGGTTGATATCGGCATGGTGCCAACTCCGGTTTTATATTACGCCACGCACCAGCTGCAAACCGGCACCGGCATTATGATTACCGGTAGCCACAATCCACCGCAGTACAACGGCCTGAAAATGTTGATTGCTGGCAACACACTTTATGGTGACGGCATCAAGGCCCTGTATCAGTCCATCGTCAACAACCAGCTGGCCAGTGGTGCCGGCAGTTATCATGAGCAGGATGTACTGCCCGATTACATCAAAAGAATCGTCTCTGATATTAAACTCGCCAGGCCACTACGCGTTGCTGTTGATTGCGGCAATGGTGTCGCCGGTGTCTGTGCCACTGAACTGTTTACCAAGCTGGGCTGTGAAGTCACCGAGCTATTCTGTGATGTTGATGGCAACTTCCCTAACCACCACCCCGACCCTTCACGCCCGGAAAATCTCGAAGACCTGAAAAAAGCGGTTGCCGATAACAAGCTTGATCTCGGCCTTGCGTTTGATGGTGACGGTGACCGTGTTGGTGTCATCGATGACAAACTGAACGTGATCTGGGCTGATCGCCAGATGATGTTATACGCCGCTGATGTACTGGAAAGAAAACCGGGCGCGCAGATTATTTTTGATATCAAATCCAGCACCAACCTGGAAAACGTCATTAATGAACTGGGCGGTGAACCACTGATGTGGAAAACCGGCCACTCTTTTATCAAGGCAAAAATGAAAGAGACCGGCGCCGAACTCGCCGGTGAAATGAGCGGCCATATCTTCTTCAAGGAACGCTGGTACGGTTTTGATGACGGCCTGTACAGCGCCGCGCGCATGCTGGAAATTCTCAGTAAGCGTAACGAGATTGCCTCCGATGTATTCAGCGCCCTGCCCGATAGCTACAACACGCCCGAGCTACAGATACAGTTCGAGAAAGATGGCGCGCATTATGACTTCATGGAAAAATTCAAACAGGCCTCGGATTTTCCCGGCGCGAATATCTTCACCATTGATGGTATGCGCGTTAACTACGCTGATGGCTGGGGCCTGATACGCCCATCCAACACCACGCCCTGTTTAGTACTACGGTTCGAAGCCAACACCAAAGACAAACTGGCAGAGATTCAGAACAGCTTTAAACAGGAATTGCTGAAACTGGACAGCTCGCTCGAGCTTCCTTTTTAAACGGAAAAATCTTTCTCAGGACAATGTACCGGGGCTTCCATCCCCGGGTGGGAACAGGCAAAATTAAAACCACTAACCGAGCTTATTTCAGGAGCTGCTGTGAATAAAACCAATGCCAATAATGTTGCACACGTTCTATCCGAGGCCCTGCCCTATCTTCAGAACCTGAACAACAAAACTATTGTCATCAAATTTGGCGGTAATGCCATGATTGATGAAAACCTGAAAAACAGCTTTGCCCGGGATATCGTCCTGCTGAAACAGGTTGGCGTTAACCCCGTTATCGTCCACGGCGGTGGCCCGCAGATCGGCAAGTTACTGGAAAAAATTGGCAAGCAGTCTGAATTTATCAACGGTATGCGTGTTACCGATACCGAGACCATGGACGTGGTCGAAATGGTACTCGGTGGCCTGGTCAATAAAAGTATTGTCAGCCTGATCAATAAAAATGGTGGTCATGCGGTTGGCCTAACCGGTAAAGACGGCTGCCTGATTCGCGCAAAAAAAATGCGTATCGAAAGAAACTCACCCGAGCTGGATGCGCCCGAGATTATCGACCTCGGCCATGTTGGTGAAATTACCGGCATTGATCCTTCACTGGTTCATACCCTGGATCATGGTGACTTTATCCCGGTGATTGCGCCAATAGGTGTGGGTGAAGATGCCATGTCCTACAATATCAATGCAGACCTGGTCGCCGGTAAAATGGCCAGTGTACTCGGTGCTGAAAAATTATTATTGCTGACCAACACACCCGGCATTCTCGACAAGCAGGGCAAGGTGCTCACCGGCCTTAATGTCGAAGATGTGGACAGGCTAAAGGCCGATGGCACTATCTATGGCGGCATGTTACCCAAAGTCGATTGCGCACTGGGCGCAGTCAACTCCGGCGTAAAAACTTCTCACATTATTGATGGCCGCGTTGAACACGCGGTATTACTGGAACTGCTCACCGATGAAGGTGTGGGCACGCTGATAAAAAGTTAGCTCAATAAAACAGAGCTAATTTAAGCTTTTATTCTAGCCCCATCGCCTCACGACGTCGGGCCTCGCGCTCATCTTTGGTACGCTGCTGATTTGCCTTTAACTCACGAAAGCGTTTGATATAGGCATCAAACTGCTCATTAATAGCTTGCTTTCTTTTCTGGTGACCGGCAGCCACTTCCTGATATGTATGAAGCTGCTTTTCTTCGCGGTGCATTTTATCAAGAATATTCTGCGGTACTTCCTTACCACTAGCCTTAAGTTGTGTTATCTGCTTTTCTGTTAGATCCAGTTTTCGTTTCGCGTCTTCAGTAATCGATTCTGATAGCTGTAGCTGTGAGTCCACGGCATCAAGGCGCGCCTTACGCGAGGCAATTAAATCGCTCTCAGTGGTGTAGGTATCGAGCAATACCCTGTCCTGCTTGGCCTGCTCCTCGGCCTTTTTCTCTTCTTCCTTTTTAATTTGTTCGAGCCTGAATCGCTCCTGTCTTTCCTCGGGTGTCTCCTCCTTAATTTCCTCCTGAACACCTATAACCGCACCCTGCTCATTTAATTCTTCGTGACCTTTAGTCAGGTATTGCGCTGGAATCTTATCGCCGAAGTGCGTATTTCCATTTTCATCAACCCATTTATACATCTTCGCCTGGGCAGGAAGCGCACAGATCAGCAGCAAAAGAAAAAATGGTATTAGCTTGTAATTCATATCAAAACCCTCGTAACGCGTCCTTTGAAGTATAGACATTTATTCGACTATGGCACAATGTTCGGCACTATCTTAACGAATCAGGTACAAATGTTCGAACAAATACTGGTTTTTATTATTTCCCTGATCGCCAATATCTTTTCGGCGCTGTCGGGCGGCGGTGCCGGTCTGATCCAGCTACCGGTGCTAATTTTCCTTGGCCTGCCGTTCGGTGTCGCCTTGGCGACGCATAAGGTAGCCACCGTGGCACTTGGCATCGGAGCCACGATCAGGCACCTGAAAGAAAGCCACCTTGAGCGCCAGTTTGCCCTTTTTATTGTCGCTACCGGCCTGCCCGGTGTGGTTCTGGGCGCGAGTTTTATCCTGCAGGTACCCGATCGCATCGCCGAGGTCGCTCTTGGCATACTCACCCTCGGTCTGAGTTTCTATTCATTTTTCTCCCCCCAACTCGGGCAGTTACACCAACCAACACACCACGATAGCAGGGGTTATCTGCTTGGTGGCATTGCACTTTTTAATATAGGCATTCTCAATGGCTCACTGACCTCGGGCACCGGCCTGTTTGTTACCCTCTGGCTGGTAAAGTGGTTTGGCCTCGATTACAAACGAGCCGTTGCCTACACACTGGTACTGGTCGGGCTGTTCTGGAATGGTGCGGGCGCAATCACACTCGGCATACTTGGTGAGATTTACTGGCTATGGATTCCGGCTCTACTACTGGGTTCGGTACTGGGTGGCTACCTGGGTGCGCATTTAGCCATTGTGAAAGGCAATAAAGTGATTAAAAGGAGTTTTGAAATTGTCACCCTGCTAGTGGGATTGAAGTTGATTATTGGGTAGCGGTTACGTTTTCCTGTTGACTAATTTTTCGTTGCACATCGTAACTAATATCACCCGCACTACGCTGTCGCGGGTTACTCTTTAAACTCCATACTCATCGCGATATGCCTTCATCGCTGATAGATGATCTTTAAACTGCTCATCAGTCTCCAGATACTCAATCAAGTCCGTCATCGTAATGATGCTACTGACTGGTATTCCATAATCACCCTGTACTTCCTGTATCGCGGATTTTTCATTCTTACCCTTTTCCTGTCGATCGAGCGCGATCAACACGCCAGCAATCTCCGCGCCCTGTGCCTTGATAATATCCACTGCTTCACGAATCGCGGTGCCTGCTGTGATAACGTCATCGACCACCAATACTTTGCCTTTTATCTCGGCACCAACAATACTACCACCTTCGCCATGATCCTTGACCTCCTTGCGATTAAAGGCATAGGGTTTGTCGATGCCATGATCAGTCGACAGCGCAACCGCCAGTGTTGAAACCAGCGGAATGCCTTTGTAGGCAGGGCCAAACAACACATCGTATTCCATACCCTGTGCGACCAGTGCAGCGGCATAGCTTTTACCCAGCTCGGCCAGTGCAGCACCGGTATTGAACAGGCCGGCGTTAAAAAAATAAGGGCTGACACGGCCAGATTTGAGGGTGAACTCACCAAAACGTAATACCTGGTTTTTGATGGCGAGCTGGATGAACTGTTTTTTGTAGGCTTGCATGATATCTGATATTAATGGCTAAAACTCGGCGTAGTATAAAGGATTTGCGGCCCGAAAGCGGCACAAGCTGGTATCATACGTGCCATTATGAAAATCATCTCTGCAAACACCAATGGTATTCGCTCCGCCGCCACTAAGGGTTTCTTTGAATGGCTGAAGAAGGTGGATGCCGATGTCATCTGTATCCAGGAAACCAAGGCCCAGGAACATCAGCTTACCCACGAACAGTTCAAGCCAGACGGTTATTACTGTCACTACCACGATGCCGAAAAGAAAGGCTATAGCGGCGTTGCTATTTACAGCAAGGTCAAACCAAAAAAGGTGATCGAAGGCATTGGCTGGCACGACATCGATATAGAAGGCCGCTACCTGGAGTTCCAGTTTGAAAATCTGAGCATCATTTCACTCTATATGCACTCGGGCTCTGCCAGTGAAGAACGCCAGGCGGTGAAATTCGATTTCATGGAACGCTTTATGAACTACCTGCAAAGCCTGCGCCGTAAGCGTCGTGAATTTATTATCTGTGGTGACTGGAACATTGCGCACAAAAACATCGATATCAAAAACTGGCGCGGCAACCAGAAAAATTCCGGCTTCCTGCCCGAAGAACGCGCCTGGCTGGATACACTGTTCGATGAAGTCGGTTATGTCGATGCCTTCCGCGTGGTCAACCAGGAAGAGGATCAGTACACCTGGTGGTCAAACCGCGGCCAGGCCTGGGCCAACAACGTCGGTTGGCGCATTGATTACCAGATCATCACATCCAACCTGAAAAACTGCGTAAAATCGGCGAGCATCTATAAAGAGCAACGCTTCTCTGATCACGCACCGCTGATTATCGATTACGACTATACGCTGAGCTAAGCCTTGTTCCATACCCAACCCAAACTCGAACAGCACAAAAAATCTTGGTCACAGGTGGTGCTGGCGGTGTTCACACCACGCATGCTGATTGCCCTGGTTATGGGTTTTGCCGGCGGCCTGCCGCTGTTTCTAACCTCTACCGTATTGCAGGCGTGGATGAAGGAATCAGGCATCGACCTCAGTACCATCGGCCTGTTTGCACTGGTTGGCCTGCCCTACACACTGAAATTTGTCTGGGCACCGTTGATGGACCGCTATATTCCTTCAGCACTCGGTCGCCGTCGTAGCTGGTTGCTAATCTGGCAGGTATTACTCACTGCCGCCATCAGCCTGCTCGCCTTCGCCGACCCATCAAAGTGGCTGATGATGACGGCGCTGGCTGCACTGCTGCTAAGTTTCTTCTCCGCCAGCCAGGATATTGTCATTGATGCCTACCGCCGCGAATCACTCAGTGACGACGAGCAGGGCATGGGCGCCGCACTTTATGTCAGCGGTTACCGAGCCGGTATTCTACTGGCGACCGGTGGCGGCCTGATCATGGCTGACTTCATGTCGTACCAGAGTGTTTACCTGGTTATGGCCACTGCCATGGCAGCAAGTATTATTGCTACGATCATTGCCAGGGAACCTGAAATGAATCATGGCCACCCGGCCACGTTACGCGAAGCGGTACTCGATCCATTCCGTGAATACTTCACACGCAGGCACGCGCTACTCATTTTATTGTTCATTTTTCTCTACAAGGTGGGCGATACCATGGCCAGCCAGATGACGATTCCCTTTTATCTCGACCTCGGCTTCAGCAAGACCGAAATCGGCTCGATTGTAAAACTGTTTGGCTTCTGGGCGACCATCGCAGGAACTTTTCTCGGCGGCCTGCTGATTATGCGCTTTGGTATATTTTTTGGCCTGGTCTGGTTCGGCCTGTTGCAGGCCATCTCTACAGCAGGTTTTGCCGCACTCGCACTCATTGGTCACAGCTCGATGGCACTAGGCGTGGTTATTACCTTTGAAAATCTGAGTGGCGGTCTTGGTACTGCAGCCTTTGTCGGTTTTATGGCCAGCCTCACCGATAAGCGCTTCACTGCAACCCAGTACGCACTGCTGACCAGCTTTATGGGCATGCCAAGGGTCTTCGCCGCAGCCCCCACTGGCTTTATGGCTGAAGGTATGGGCTGGCCCGGCTTTTTTATTTTCTGCACACTTATCGCTGTACCCGGTCTTCTCCTGATCGTCTGGCTCGATAGAAGATTACGAGAAGACAATTAGCACGGTGCACAATCTGTCATTAATCTTATGCCAGCTCCACCATTAAGCCTGTACATACACATTCCCTGGTGTGTTAAAAAATGCCCTTACTGCGACTTCAACTCACACGTTGCCGAAGTGATCGATGAGAAAAAATATCTCGATGCACTTATGGGCGATCTTGAAAACGATTTGCAGGTCATCGAATCACGCTCCATACATAGCATATTTTTTGGTGGTGGCACACCCAGCCTGTTTTCACCAGACACGCTTTACCAAATTATTGAGGGTGCAAAAAAGCGCATTGCCTTCGATAATAAAATTGAAATTACTATGGAGGCCAATCCCGGCACCTTTGAGCAAAACAATTTTTCTGAGTTCCGGGCTGCTGGCATCAACCGCTTATCGATTGGTATTCAGAGTTTCAATGCACGGCTTTTAAAAAACATTGGCCGCATCCACGATGATCACCAGGCACGTAGCGCCATCGACACCGCGCACCATGCTGACTTCGACAACATCAATATTGATTTAATGTTTGGCCTGCCAGGACAGGATGCCGAACAGGCCATCGATGATATAAAAATCGCCTGTAATCAGAATGTGCAACACATTTCGCACTACCAGATGACCATTGAGCCGAATACTTTTTTTCACAGGCACCCGCCCGTGACACCCGATATGGAAGCGCTCTGGGAAATGCAGAGTAAATGCCATGAGATTCTGTCTGGAAATAATTTTCAGCAATATGAGGTCTCTGCTTTTTCAAAACCGAATAGGCAGTGCAGGCACAATCTTAACTACTGGAATTTTGGTGACTACATCGGTATAGGTGCTGGCGCACACGGCAAACTGACTAACAGCACGACTGGGAAAATCCTGCGCCGCTGGAAACGCAGGCAACCCGATGACTATATGAAGAGTGCCATGGGCAACCCTGTCTCTGGTGAGACAGCGATTGAAGGCAGTGAAATTGTCTTCGAGTTTTTAATGAATGCGCTGCGTTTGAAAAACGGCTTTAGTTACGACACCTTTGAAAAAAACACCGGCCTTGGTCGTGATGAATTGATCGATGCCTGCAAAAAAATTGATGCCGAGCTACTGATACAGGATGAGTCAGCAATTCGCACCAGTGAGACCGGTTATCAATTCCTCAATAATGTGCTGGAGCAGTTTCTCTAAATCTTACTTGAGCATATCCTGCAACATTTTCTTCTGGTCAGCCTGCTGCTGGCTCAATTGCTCCTGCATCTTTAGCGCTTGGTCAATTATTTCTTTGGCACCATCGGGGGTATAAGGATTGGCTGTGCTGAATACCTGAGGCCCCACTACTGCTCCAGCCTCTTTTTCAGGAACCTTGACGGCATCCATCACATTGACATTGGGTGACAGTACGATCTTCTCCGATGCGATTCCCTGCTCTGGCGGTATATTGCTGAACTGGACGACACCATGCTCATCCACCCATTTATACAGCTCGACCCGCTTGTCGGTAGTAACGGCCTGGACATTTCTGGGCGTCTTATCTTTTTGGACATCGAATAAACCACTCCCGCCAGATCCAAAGCCGAACCTCTCCAGCAGGTTACCTTCACCGAACATAAATACAGGTATGATCATCAGTACAATCAGTACGATACTCATAGAAACAATCGTCGACTTCATATTTGTTATTATTTAAATCATTTATGGCAACAATACATGACCCGCATTAT
>JAOUPA010000276.1 GCA_029880105.1 Gammaproteobacteria bacterium | reverse complement strand
AGCGGGTGCCATGACATTCTGGACAGGCCTGAACGGAGAGAAATTTTGCCAGTTCATCTCGCACCAGGTTTGATTCGGTTTCACGGTAACGCCGTTCCATGGTGTGTAACACACCTTCGAAGGCATGGGTGCGTTGTTTGCCGCGGCGACCCGCATGGCCCGGGTAATTGAAAGTAATCTTTTCTTCACCGCTGCCATACAGCAGAATAGTTTTTATGGTTTCTTCCAGTTCGTGGAAAGGGATATCGACATCAAAATTATAGTGGCTGGCTAATGACTGGATGATGCTGAAATAATAGGCGTTACGGCGATCCCAGCCGCGGATAGCCCCGCTGGACAGGCTCAGCTTGGGGTTGATTACACGTTCTGGATCAAAGAAGTGATTATTACCGATGCCTTCGCATTCAGGGCAGGCGCCGGCCGGGTTGTTGAATGAAAATAGACGCGGTTCCAGTTCCTGCAGGTTGTAACCGCAATGCGGGCAGGCAAATTTGGCTGAAAAGATCAGCTCGGCTTCGCTGCTATTCTCATCCATCCATGCGATGGTGGCGATATCATTAGCCAGCAGCAGTGTGGTCTCAAATGACTCGGCCAGACGTGTTTTGATGTCTTCCCTCACCTTGAAACGGTCGACCACGACCTCGATGGTATGTTTCTTTTTAGCATCGAGTTCGGGGACTTGATCCAGCTCATAGACCACGCCATCAACGCGTACCCGGATAAAACCCTGTTGTTTAAAGTCGCTGAACAGGTTCAGATGTTCACCCTTGCGATTACGGATTACCGGTGCCAGCAGCATCAGCTTGCTGCCTTCGGGTAATGCCAGTACCTGGTCGACCATCTGGCTGATGGTTTGTGCCTGCAGTTCGCTGCCGTGTTCCGGGCAGCGTGGAGTCCCGGCCCGTGCAAATAACAAACGCAGGTAATCATAGATCTCGGTAATCGTGCCGACGGTAGACCGTGGATTGTGAGAGGTCGTTTTCTGCTCGATAGAAATTGCCGGAGACAGCCCCTCGATGGTGTCTACATCCGGTTTTTCCATCATCGACAGGAACTGGCGGGCATAGGTCGATAGCGACTGTACGTAACGACGCTGGCCCTCGGCAAATATGGTGTCGAAGGCCAGAGATGATTTGCCCGAACCCGACAGCCCGGTAATGACGATTAACTTGTCGCGCGGGATATCTAAATCAATGTCTTTTAGATTGTGGGTGCGAGCCCCGCGGATTTGGATAGTATCCATAAACATACCGTAAAAATTTGGCAATCTGGTAGAATGCCGTCTTTTGGCTTTCCCGGCAATAGCTACCCTTGTTTATTTTTTAATGTCTTCAAGTTTTTCTAATAATCTGGCTTCACAGGAACGCCGCGCTGCTATCTCGCTGGCGATGATCTATGCCTTTCGTATGCTGGGCCTGTTTATGATCCTGCCGGTATTTGCCCTGTACAGTGATAAATTGCCCGGCGCGACGCCACTGCTGATGGGGATTGCGCTGGGTATCTATGGCCTGACACAGGCGATCCTACAGATCCCTTTTGCAATGTGGTCAGACAAGATCGGCCGTAAGCCGGTGTTATATATCGGTTTATTGATTTTTGCTATCGGTTCTATAGTGGCTGGCTCGGCGCAAACGATCGAAGGGATTATCCTGGGCCGTGCGCTGCAGGGTGCCGGTGCTATCGCGGCGACTTTGATGGCTCTGGCGGCTGATCTGTCGCGTGAAGAGCAGCGCCTGAAGATGATGGCAATGATCGGTGCCAGCATCGGTGCAGCATTTGCGCTGTCGATGGTCATCGGCCCGATGATCAATGCCTGGATAGGCATCAGTGGTATCTTCTATGGCACGGCGGTGCTGGCTCTGATCGGTATTCTGATACTGTATTTTATCGTTCCTGATCCACTACATAGCCACTTCCACCGTGATGCCCAGCTTAAAACCAGCAGCCTGGGTGATGTGTTCAGGGATAAAGAACTATTGAGACTGGATGCCGGTATTTTTATTCTGCACTTCGTGCTGATGAGCCTGTTTCTGGTGATGCCCTTACTGTTGCGCGATCTTGTTGAATTAGCGCCTGAAAAACACTGGCAACTCTATATCCCCGTGTTTGCAGTATCGCTGGTAGTGATGCTGCCTTTCATTATCCTGGCGGAACGTAAACAGGCGATGAAACCGGTTTTTGTTGGTGCCATCGTTGCCAGTAT
>JAOUPA010000275.1 GCA_029880105.1 Gammaproteobacteria bacterium | reverse complement strand
TGAAGAGGGTTCAGGCGAGGTCGATACTGAAGCCAGTGCCGATGTTATGGTTGATGAAAACCAGAATGATGCTGAAGCTGCTGCTGACCTGGATGTGGTCGATGAAGTCAGTGCTGATAATGTCGATGAACAGGCTATGCACGATGATGCTATCGAAGATGACGATGATATGGATGTTAATAACGAAGCATCGACCGCCACTGGCGTTTAATAACAATTAATATTTCCTTTCTTTATTATGTCTGAAGAACGCGCCCAAAAAGCCCTGTCACGCATGGGCTTTGGCTCGCGCCGTGAAATTGAACAATGGATCGAGCAGGGCCAGGTCAAAATCAACGGCGAAGTCATTCAGCTCGGCGCCAAGGTCAAAGACGGTGATCGCGCCGAGTTCAAGGGTAAGCGCATCGTTATTCGAGCACCCAAGGCCGAGGTGCGCGTACTGGTCTATAACAAGCCGGTGGGTGAGGTCAGTTCGCGCAAGGATGAAGAGGGGCGCAAAACCGTTTTCGATCATTTACCGAAGATAACCAATTCGCGCTGGGTCAGTATCGGTCGTCTCGATATCAATACCAGTGGTTTGTTGCTGTTTACCAATAATGGCGAACTGGCGAATCGCATGATGCATCCGTCAAATGAAATCGAGCGTGAATATGCAGTGCGTGTTAGAGGTGAAGTCACCCTGGAGAAACTCAAGCAATTGAAAAAGGGTGTTGAGCTGGAAGACGGTATGGCGCACTTCGATGATATTGCCGATGTTGGCGGTGAGGGCTCCAATCACTGGTATCACGTGGTATTGCGCGAAGGCCGGAACCGCGAGGTCAGGCGCCTCTGGGAAGCGGTTGATGTCACCGTGAGTCGTTTGATACGTGTGCGCTATGGCGCCATTCATTTGCCGAAAAATTTACGCCAGGGAAAAACGGTTGATTTAGAGCAGGCAGAAGTGAAACAATTGATGGAGTCGGTGGGTCTAAAGCTCGACGAGCAGGCTATCCGAAAAGAGCAGGATAAACGGAGAAAATCCCGGGTATTTAAGGCGAGGGGACGATAAGACAGGAGGTCTATAAGGAAATTGGTAACGCACTGTTCAGTATTAACTTGTCGACAGTATGAGGTAAATATGAACATAGTTAGATGCAAAGTTATCAGCATGTTTTTTGTGCTGTTTTACCTGTTGTCTCAGTCAGCGGGCGCAGCTACAGAGACCCAGTTGTCACAGGGTTTTGTTAATCCCGGTTATGCGGAAAAACCCGCCTGGTTTAAGGTTTCCTTTCTCGATATCTACGAAGACATTGCCGATGCAGCCAGCCACAATAAACGGCTGATGCTGTATTTCTATCAGGACGGCTGTCCCTACTGCAAAAAACTGCTCGAAGATAATTTTGGCCAGCGTGACATCGCAGAGAAAACGCAGAAATATTTTGATGTGGTGGCGATCAATATCTGGGGCAATAACGAGGTCATTGTCGGTGATAATGACTTTACCGAGGCGAAATTTTCTGAGGCATTAAAAGTCCAGTACACGCCCACACTGCTATTTTTCGATGAAGACAATAAAGTTGTCTACCGTGCCAACGGCTATTACCCGCCGGAAAAATTTAACACTGTGCTCGATTATGTTGGTCAGAAGATGGAAAAGAGTATTGCCTACCAGGACTACTTTGCCAGGGTAAAAACGCAACCATCTAGTGGCAAGTTGCATACTGAAGTCATCAACATTGAAAACCAGAAAAACCTCAAGCAGGCGCTGTCGAGTGAGAAGCCATTGCTGGTGATGTTTGAACAAAAGCAATGCGCCGCCTGCGATGAATTACACAATGACATGCTGCAGAGGCCGGAAGGTAAGAAGCAGTTGGCGCGCTTTAATGTTGCACTGTTTGATATGTGGAGCGATGAAACAGTCACCACACCAGATGGTAAACAAATGAAAGTGCGCGACTGGGTCAAGGAGCTCGACGTGAAATACGCGCCGAGCATGGTTTACTTCAATGGCAAGGGTGAAGAAGTTTTTAGAACCGATGCTTACCTGAAATCTTTCCACACACATTCAGTGATGGACTACGTTGCCTCTGGTACCTATAAAACCCAGCCCAACTTCCAGCGCTATATTGATGAGCGGGCTGATGAATTACGCGCACAGGGTATTGAAGTTGATTTGATGGAGTAGCGATTTTTATTCTCTCCATATATCGCTTATGTTAAGCACT
>JAOUPA010000274.1 GCA_029880105.1 Gammaproteobacteria bacterium | reverse complement strand
TTTCATCCCAAAGAATAATATCTACACGCTCACCGGCAAGTTCATTAGAGACAGACTGAACACGTGAACCACGCATACCGACGCAGGCACCAACAGGATCCAGTCTAGGATCAAGTGAATTAACTGCGATTTTCGCACGCGAACCAGGGTCGCGCGCACCACAGATAATTTCGATCAGGTTCTGGTCAACCTCAGGGACTTCCAGCTTGAACAGCTCAACCAGAAATTCGGGTGCAGTACGACTAACAAATAACTGTGGACCACGAACCTCTGCACGCACTTCACGCAGATAACCTCGCAGGCGATCACCGGCACGTACCGCTTCACGTGGAATCATATCTTCACGAGGAATAAAGGCTTCAACATTCTCGCCCAGATCCAGGTACACATTGCCGCGTTCAACACGCTTGACCGTACCCATGACCAGTTCACCGACGCGATTCTTATAGGCATCCACCACGCGTGAACGCTCTGCTTCACGTACTTTCTGTACGATAACCTGCTTGGCCGTTTGTGCAGCAATACGTCCGAAATCAACAGAATCGATCTGCTCTTCTACATAATCGCCAACCTGGATTTCTGGATCATCAATCTGAGCCGCTTCGATAGTCATCTCAGCCAGTGGATTCTCCATTGGCTCATCAGAGCTAACTACCAGCCAGCGCCTATAAGTATCGTAATCACCAGTTTCACGATTGATATCTACACGAACATCAATTTCCTTGCCGCTTTTCTTACGCGTCGCCGAAGCCAGCGCCGATTCAATGGCCTGGAATATGATCTCTTTATCGATGTCTTTTTCATTCGACACCGCGTCAGCGACGTAGAGAATATCCTTGTTCATGTTATCTAAACCTCACTATTTCTTATCAAAATCAGGTACTAGTCTTGCCTTGTCAATCGCAGTGACTGGCAAGCGCACCTCTTTGTTTTCACATTCAATGATCACCAGATCACCATCAATACCATTCAAACGGCCTTTAAAATTTCGCTGTCCGTCGAACGCCATCCCTGTTTTAACCTTTACCACTTCACCGGTAAAACGCTGAAAGTCTTCCAGACGCCTAAGTGGACGATCCATTCCCGGTGACGATACCTCTAGATTGAACTTACCCGGCACCGGGTCTTCAACATCCAGAATAGCGCTGATCTGGTGGCTCACATCAGAACAGTCTTCAATCTCTATACCCGACTCCTTGTCAATATACAGGCGCAGAACACCATAGTTAGGGTTGGGATGATATTCGATCTCTATCAACTCATAACCCATACCTTTCACTACAGGCTCAAACAACTCCCACAAATGAGACAAACTACGGGCCATACCTAACCTTTCTATCGTAATGGTGATAAAAGTTACGTGGAAACTTTTTCATCACCAACAAAAAAGCCCCGTAAACGGAGCTTTTCCAGAAACACTCTGATGACATGGCAAGCCACAGGACCTGAGTCCCCGGCATCTCCGTACAGATAGCCCTGTCATCAAACACGAGAATAACTTGGTAGCGGGGGCAGGATTTGAACCTACGACCTTCGGGTTATGAGCCCGACGAGCTGCCAGACTGCTCCACCCCGCAACAACGGCGCAGATAATACTGGCTTAACCCACCGAATGCAAGCCCGCTCTTGGAAATGAGGTTTATTTAACGGTAGAAACTAGAATACCGACAGGCACAACGACATTAGACCCGCAGGATATAACCCCAGAGCCAGAACCAGTAAGGCATTGGAACTTAAGGTAATTTGCATGTCACTGCTACAGGTCAGGGGCTGCTCATCAACAGGCTCATCAAAGTACATCAGCTTGATGACGCGCAGATAGTAGAAAATACCAATAATTGAGAAGAATACGGCAACCAGTGCCAACCAGACCATATCGATCTCAACCACCATTTTGAGTACTGCCAGCTTTGCCCAGAAACCCAGAGTTGGCGGTACGCCCGCCATCGATAGCATCAGCACCATCATCAGGAAGGCAAACCACGGGTTACGCTGATTCAGGCCCCGGAAATCATCCAGGTTTTCTGCCTCAAATCCCCTGCGAGCCAGCAGCATGATAATACCGAAACTACCCAATGACATAATCGCATAGGCAATGGTATAGAACATTGCGGATGCATAAGCTTCTTTGGTGCCCGCCAGAATGCCCAGCAGGATAAAGCCAACATGGGAAATCGTTGAATACGCCAGCATACGTTTGATATTGGTCTGC
>JAOUPA010000273.1 GCA_029880105.1 Gammaproteobacteria bacterium | reverse complement strand
AGCCGTGTTGCTGATGCCTGTCGTAAAGGTGAACAGGCCTATTGGGTTTGTACGCTGGTTGAAGAGTCTGAGGTATTGCAGTGCCAGGCTGCTGAAGAAACTGCAGCAAGGTTGATGCAGGACTTGACTGATCTAAAAATAGGACTGGTGCATGGCAGAATGAGCCAGGAAGAAAAAGATAAAGCTGTTGCCAGTTTCAAAGCAGGAAAAATCAATTTGCTGGTGGCCACGACGGTTATTGAAGTGGGCGTAGATGTGCCGAATGCATCGTTAATGGTTATTGAAAATGCAGAAAGACTGGGGCTGTCACAATTGCATCAATTACGAGGGCGAGTCGGTCGCGGTGAGAAGCAAAGCGCCTGTGTTCTAATGTATCAGTCTCCTATGTCGGAAAGGGCAAAGCAAAGGCTGGCGATAGTGCGTGAGCATAATAGTGGATTCACGATTGCACAGAAAGATCTGGAGATGAGGGGGGCAGGCGAAGTGCTGGGGACGCGACAGGCTGGTGTGGTTGGCCTAAAGATTGCTGATATCATGCGTGATGAGTATTTACTGGAAGAGGTTAGAACTGCGGCCATATTGATGCAAAAAGATTATCCTGAGCATATAGAACCGTTGGTGAAGCGCTGGCTAGGCAAGGCTGAACAGTATGGTGCTGTGTAATTAGTGACAATTTGCTGGAAGGCTGCAGCATGTCAGTCTATGTTATGGAGATAAAAAATAATCATTGGTGACAGATGCTAGATATATTGAAAAAAAGAAGTAATCCGGTAGTGGCCGATGAGATCGATGTTTATGGTGACCGTGTTCGCCTGGAACATGTTATTAGATTAATTGAAGGATCAGGCTTCAATAATATCGTCAGTGTTCTCATGGCAGCCGTATGGGTTGTACTGGCGTGGAATAAACTACCCCAGATTGTACTGAGTGTCTGGCTATCAGTGATGATTTTTCTATTCATTTGCTGTGCAATTGTTCAGTATGCCGGGTTATACAGGAAAGACACAGTTATTTTTAGTGCCGAGGTGTATCGTCGCTGGTATTTGCTTGTGGTGATATTTATAGCCATGGTATGGGGTATAGCATCGACATTGATGTTCCCCAAGGAGCAGATCGAGCAAATTATGCTGGCATTTATTCTTGTGGGGATTTCAGCCAGCGGCATCAGTTATGCAAATGTAGCATGGGTTTATGTCGGCTATGTTGGATTTATTCTTGTACCGCTGGCGGCGCAGCTTTTCTATATCGGTGGTGTGATTTATTACACGCTTTCAGGGATGACGCTTTTCCTGCTGGGTGCGATAATTATGACAGCATTTCGTATTAACAGATCATCGTCCGATGCTCTAAGGCTGTCGTTTAAAAATGAAGATTTAATTAAAAATCTAACGCGTGCATCAAGGGATATGGAAAGACTGAATCAGTCTCTGACTAGTGAGATTGAGCATGTAAAAAATATTGAGGAGGAATTAAAAAAGGCCAGGGACCATGCGGAGAAAATGAGCCGTACTAAAGGTGAGTTTCTGGCTAATATGAGTCATGAAATCCGCACGCCAATGAATGGTGTGATTGGAACATTACAGCTACTGGAAGATACTACACTGACAGAATCACAGCATGAATACGTCAAAGTTGCCTATAAGTCTGCTGATGCGCTGTTATCAATATTAAATGATATTCTGGATTTATCTAAAATTGAGGCAGGTAAACTCGAATTTGAATCTATTCCCTTTGATTTAAGAGAGATAGTTAATGACGTTGTTGTTTTGCATGCGCTAAAAGCAGAGCAGACAGGTATCTATTTAAGAAGTGAAATTGACAAGGGTATACCTGAAAGGGTGGTTGGTGACCCCACGCGTATACGCCAGGTTCTGGTTAACCTAATTTCAAACGCTATTAAATTTACTAAAAAAGGCGGTGTGGACGTTCGAGTAAAGCTTAAATTGAAGGATGAAAATGAAGTGTTGATTCGTGTTGAGATTGAGGATACTGGTATTGGTATTCCATCCAGCAAACACCAGAAACTGTTTCTTGCCTTTTCTCAGGCAGATGGCTCGACCACACGTAAGCATGGTGGTACAGGTTTAGGTCTGACTATCGTTCGACAGCTGATTGAGATGATGCACGGTAATCTCGGTATAGACAGTGAAGTTGATAAGGGCTCAAAGTTCTGGTTTGTTATACCGTTGGGTGTGGCCAAAAAGGAAAATGCGCCATTGTCCAAATCAACCGAACCTGTAGAAAAAATA
>JAOUPA010000272.1 GCA_029880105.1 Gammaproteobacteria bacterium | reverse complement strand
AAGCAGGTTGTGGAGATTGCACAATCTATGTACTGGCTGGATGCGAGTTTCATTAGCGACCGACCGGGAAAAAATAAAGTCTGGTTTAATTTGTATTTGGGCGGTGGCGGTGAGTCGACGAGCGCACTGGCAAATTTGGTGGACTCCGCAAAAGACAATATCGTTATTCAGTCGCCGTATCTCGTTTTGAGTTCAGATGCCTGGGATTTATTTGAAGCAGCACTGGATCGCGGAGTCTCGATTAAGATCAATACAAATTCGCTGACTGCCAGCGATAATTTACCGGCGTTTAGTGGTTACAGTTCCCAGGTGGATGAGTTGCTGGATGCGGGAATTGAAGTTTATGAATATCGACACGATGCCAGACGAAGATACGAGCTGGTGAAGCAGTATTCACAGTACAGGGAAAGCGAGATGCCAATATTTTCGTTGCACGCCAAGACAATGGTTGTTGATGACAGTATCGTTTACATAGGCAGCTTTAACCTTGATCCACGCTCAGAAAATTTGAACACAGAAGTAGGCGTGATAGCAAAGAGCAGCGAACTAGCAAGTGCGGTGAAGCGCGAAATTGAGCTTGATATGGCAGAAGGAAATAGCTGGAATGTAAAAAAAGACGGGCACAATAACGAAACTTCAATAATTAAGCGCAGCAAATTATTTTTTATGAAGTTGTTGCCGCTGGATTCAATACTGTAATCAAAGGACTAACAACAAATTTGAAGAGGATGACGCGTAGCGACATATACCCGCAATGAAATTAAAGGGGTCAGAGTCCTTTAATCGACACCCTCGGCAAACCAGCCCGGAATGCAACATCATGCTGCATTAGCCTGGAAATTAACTGTTAGCCCAGGCTACTGCTTCATTTCGGCCCATCAACCTGGCTTAATGATTGATATGGCGCTGACCATACTTTTTGATTATGGATGTAATAGGCACCCGCACCGCTTAATACTGAGCGATCCCTGTGACCTGATGCATAGTAGCTCACTCCATTATTTGACTCTGCCACAATATTGCCCGTTTGCATTAACTGCGGCAAACCTGCGCCGGTATCAAGCTCAAATAAATAAAGCGCGGTATGCGTCCAGCCATACCACTCCCACAGGGCTCCTGTGAAGTAAGGCGGTACTGTATCGTGCATGTCTACCGGTACTGCGATCCGTGTCGGCACATCCATGCCGTTGCCGGGCAGGATGGTGAATGCATGATGGTCATGCAGTACTGCAGATTCACTGCCGCGTTTACCAATAACGATGCTATTTAGCTCTACCGGATTAGACCAGTTGTTGACATCAAACAGGCTTAACTTGATTCCCTGGTACCATGCACCCGTTGCGTTATCGCCATCACTACTATCAGCCACGGCGTCTTTACCGACACCCAGCAACAGGCCACCCTCCAGCGGGTGAAGGTAATCGGAATAGCCCTGTATTTGCAGTTCGCCGGCAATAAACGGGTCAGCGGGATTATGCAGGTCGATGACGTAGAGCGGGTCAGTTACCCGGAATGTAACCAGGTAGGCAACACCATCCATAATACGCACGGAGTAAAGTTTTTCTCCGGGCTTGCCAATTTTTTCCGGGTGGCTGTCATTCGGCAGGGTATTAACAGTGGCAAAACCATTCACCGGGTCATCTTTGATGACAGTCAGCCTGGTCGTGGCCGTGTTATCCCAGGTTTCACCCAGTGATGTGGCCACGATTAGATGCTCACCCTGCTCGCCCATACGAAATGATTTTTTGTCCTGTTCCCAGCCAAGGTGGCCTTCGACCTGTTCACTACCCTGGTAGACCGCGGTTGCACCCTGAAGGCTAAATTTGTGGATACCTGTGTGATAACCGTTGCTGTATAACAGCGCGCCGCCTGTATTGATGCTGTAGTTATATTGCGAGGTGGCAAGATAGGCGGCCTGCTGGCTAACATACACCGCCTCTGTTGCGCCAATAAAACATCGGCTATTTTCCGCAGCCTGTGTATCGAGATTGAGGACGGTTAGTGCAATCAGGTCGGCGTAAAGATTTGTGCCGTTGCTGCTGTTAGTGATATAGCAATCGGATGCATTGAGCAGCTCTGCATCAACACCATTATCGTAATGTATATCGGGCATCAGGTCGCCTAATGTCACATTACTCAACAGCAACTCGTTATTATCTATAACCTGTGGGTCAAAGGCCGGAACGATATATCCCGGGATTGTTGGAGAATAGCGTGTAACCAGGTAAAGGCGGTTATCGATACGACGACTGGTTATGTGCTGGCCATCTATTTCTGTC
>JAOUPA010000271.1 GCA_029880105.1 Gammaproteobacteria bacterium | reverse complement strand
TGGGTCGGGTGGCTCAATGTGCCAGGGGCAGACCCACAGGCGCTCACCAAACTGCATGACGTGGTAATCATCCATCCAGCTGCGCGTCCAGTTCTGATCTTCGAGTATTTCGCTTGAAATCTGATGGTCAATACCAGAGAGTGCACTACTGATAGAAGTGAGTAACTGTTCCTGTTGATCTGTTTCATCAAATAACCCGGTGACAATAATACTTTGCCAGATCGGGGTCTCGCCGGGAGCGGGTTCGAGAATCGGTTCGTCGGCGGCATCATTGAGTGTGACCGAACAGGCGCCATTTTCCATCAAGATATTCTCTGTCTGTTCAGCGTGCTGTTGTGTCGTGTGTATCGAAATTTGCAACCAGGGCATGAAGGTGTTTCCAGATATGATTGTGTGGTTAGCTTAGGTTAATTGTGGGTTTTTTGCTAACGTCACTTAAGCTTTGAGGCGATTATTTCGCACATTTCATTTTATGAATTTATTTTTAATATGGTATAGTTTTGGAAGCATGGTTGCCAGTTTGTGCGATTCGAGAGGAAGTTAATGAATACTGATATGTATGAAAATGGGTTGAAGGCATTAGAAACTAAGGATTACAAAGCAGCAGTTCGAGATTTCACGACCTTAATGGCAGAAATGAATGAACACGATGAGCACTACAATAATATTGTTTCCTATCTGGGGCTGGCGCAGGTTTTAACCTCTAATCGTAATGGTTTGCTGCTCTGTCGTGATGCGGCGAGTAGCGAAGTGCTCGATGGCGATGTCTTTCTTAATTTGGCCTGTGCAGAATGGCATAGCCATAATCGTAAACGTGCGATTGATGCAATTCGCCGCGGCTGTAAAATAGATCCAGAAAATGAACGCCTGCAACGGGCGACAGCACTACTGGATAGTCGCAAGCGAAGTATTTTTCAGTATCTGCCCCGACAACATTCATTAAATCGTGCTTTTGGGCGTCTATTCAGGCGTAACGGTAATGACGTGGATGTGCATAGCCTGCTATATTAGCGCAGGGAGTTGGCCAGGCAATCGCGCTGTGTTTACATCTTTGGTGTAAATGCAGGGAGGAAAGTCCGGGCTCCGCAGGACAGAGTGCCAGGTAACGCCTGGGGGGTGTGAATCTACGGAAAGTGCCACAGAAAATATACCGCCTGTCGATTCGTCGGCAGGTAAGGGTGAAATGGTGCGGTAAGAGCGCACCGCGTGTCTGGTAACAGGCATGGCAGGGTAAACCCCACTCGGAGCAAGACCAAATAGGGGAACATAATGCGTGGTCCGCGCTGTTCCCGGGTAGGTTGCTTGAGGTATGCGGCGACGCATATCCCAGATGAATGATTGCCCCAGCTCATTGAGCGACGACAGAACCCGGCTTATCGGCCAGCTCCTTTTCTTTTTTTGTCCTACTTTGGTCTAGAAAATTTTTCCCAGGACTTAATTCCGAGTCATACTTAAAGTAAATTATTAGCATTGAATGCCAAGCTGATGATTTAAAAAAACCTATTTTTTGCATCAAGAATCAATCCTCAGGGTTTTCGCTAAGTTCCTGTCAGATAAGGTATTTTTCCCTCTTTTTTAGCCCTAAAACTGCTTGACATTACCCTTGTTTACTTCCTATAGTGTCGCTATGTGGAGAAATGTGGGTAAAAGTGGGAAATTTGAATGAGCTTTCGGGGAATCAACAATGTAGCGTTAGACGTAAAGGGCAGAATGGCGGTGCCCTCGCGTTACCGCGAGCGCTTGTTTGATCTCTGTGGCGGTCGGCTGGTCGTCACGGTCGATCCTGACTCCTGCCTGCTGGTTTATCCGCTGCCTGAATGGGAGGTAATTGAAAGCAAATTGATTCAGCTGCCCAGCCTGAACAGGCAGGCAAGGTCAATTCAGCGTTTGTTGATTGGTCATGCTACGGAGTGTGAGATGGATGGCCAGGGACGCATTCTATTGCCGACATTATTGCGGGACTATGCAAGCCTGGGTAAGAAAATTGTCATGATTGGCCAGGGGAAAAAATTCGAGATTTGGGACGAAGAAGCCTGGAATGATAGTCAGGGTGCTTTATTGGAAAGTGTGCAAAACGATAAGGGCGAGCTTCCAGTGGCGCTGGAAGATCTGTCGCTATAAAGAATGGAATCGGAGTTTAGCCATCAGCCAGTGCTTTTTAATGAAGTGCTGGAAATGCTTGATGTTAAGCAGGGCGGTATTTATATCGATGCGACATTTGGTCGTGGTGGCCATAGTGCGGCCATCCTGAATCGTTTGGGTCGAGAGGGGCGTTTGATTGCCTTC
>JAOUPA010000270.1 GCA_029880105.1 Gammaproteobacteria bacterium | reverse complement strand
ATGCGGTTGTGCCATGCCGGTATTCATCCAGGCATCAAGTAAATTTATTCCTTCATCAGCGAGGAAAGACACGCTACCATTATTCGCCAGGTACAGGAACTGGATATACTCCCAGCTGGTCGGCTGGTACATCAGTTTTATCTCTGCGCTGGCGGCACCTGGCGGCGGGTTAAGCTGGAAGTCGTCCCAGTAATTGAATGCACCGCCACTTACCGCACCGCCATACTGGCTCGCCGGCACAGGTAATATGTTACGTTTGACTGACTCATCGTAGTCCATGCCATAAGGTGGAATACGGTTATCTTTTACCACCTTGTTGTTAAGTGCAAAATGAAACGTCTCATGGTAGGTGAGCGGCGTCTGTCCGGCGACATCACCGACTGTGTGAGTAACAGCGCCGGTTATCCGATCAAACGCGACCGCTACCTCTGCATAAGCCGGTGAAACAGCGATTAACTTGCTCGCCCATTCCTGGGTGATTGCACCGTGGACTTCATAGATCTTTGTGTTTGGATCATGCAGATCAAGCAAGGTTTCGACGCTATCGCCGGCATTGATACTGCCGTCATTATTAACGTCAATATTTACTGTCATAGCGCCATATTCGCCATCTTCACGAATGACATTACCGGCGCCATCTTTCCAGATGATGTTCAGCCACATGCGGCGGCCTTCAGGATAACCAGAGATAAGTTTATGACCGGTCAGGTTCACTACCTTCAGGGTATTGCCCTGAATAGAGAGTGCTGCAGAATTTTCCAGATTACTTTTAGCACGCAGAGCACCGGCATTCATACCACTGGTTTCTGCCACTGTGAGGCCAGCGCCAAGTAATAATGTATTTTTCCCATCCATATATTGCATAACCTGCGGTATCCAGTAGTTACCGCCGGTAAGATCATGGCTGGGTAAATCCTTGCGTGTGGGCACACCCTGTTTATTTGCACCGAGGCCCTGCACCGGCGTCATATGACATGTCTGGCAACTGAAGTAACGGGCACTGCCATCTTCATAGTTGCCTCCCTTACCTGCCAGCAGGGCAGCATCATAAGCCTTCTGAATAGCACCGCCTTTAAGGTCGTCAGGCAATGTGTCGTAGCCTGATACCAGTGTCTGCGAAAGCAGACCCGATTTATACTCACTGAAAGTTCGTTCGACCACGCCATATTTATAGGGCGGGTTATTGAATGCCGCTTTAGATTCGATCGGCTGTGGATTTAGCACCGTATCTAATAAACCATTAAACGTTCCCGGCTCAAGTGCCTGCTGTGCACCATTATTCGGTGCCAGGTCACCAACCACCGGATTGGAGACATCATGGCACGAACCACAGAAGTCGACCGAGCGATGAAACAGCGATTGTTCCCATTGATGCTTGGGTACGGCATCAGCATAAGGGCCCAGTTTTGCAGCAGCACCTGAAATCGACAGTTGGGCGTTGCCATAATGTCCTTCAACGGGCGTACCGCCATCATTAGCAACAAACGGTGCAGTCTGCACGCCGGCATGCTCAGAATTATCAGGGTTCGTCATCTTATGGCAGGTATCGCAGCTGACCCCTTCTGCAGCATCAGCGGCGGTCAGCGCTGAACCATCCGTAGGGGTGGAACGCCCGGCAAGCCAACCGCCCATGGTATGACAGCGAATACATAGATCGCCAGCGCCATCAAAATCCTGCTCGGCAATCGCCACCGTTGCCCAGAATATCGGGTCACGACCCGCATGTGACATCATGCTGCCGCGCCAGTCATGCGCAATGTTTACTTCAGGGCTAGCGGCCTGGTGACAGTTATCACACTTATCCGGTGATTCGAGATTGCCGGCTTCACCAGGCTGGGTACCCGGCATCTGCACTTCGATGGGGACTGTCAGCGCGGCATGAACCGCGTTATTGAATAGCGGGAAAACAAATATCGCAATACAGATCAATGTATGACGAAGTACTAGCTGTTGTGTGTGTATTTTTTTTATATGTATCTTTTTACTCAATGCCATATCCAGATTTTTTCCCAATTATGAAGCTTCTATAGTCACAAATTTTTCTGTAACTAAATTGATTTTAATCAAATTCTAACATCAAATGTATGGGCTTTGCTTTTAACTGAAGCTATTTCAGACGTATTGTATTATCATAATTAAATCAATCGCTTAATAAAATACTGATGATGGCATTTGATATAACCAATATGCTGACTCCAGAAGTTTTTGATCATCCTGTTAGTCACATAGAACTCATCGAAACCCACATCTCCTGGGTGCTGCTGACGGGTGAGTTTGCCTACAAGATT
>JAOUPA010000269.1 GCA_029880105.1 Gammaproteobacteria bacterium | reverse complement strand
ATCAAATCCATATCAGCTAGCGCATACTTTAATGCGCGGTAGATAACACCGAGAAAATTAAGTGGCAGGAATAACTGAAGCATCATCGCATTAACCAATACTAGGTCACCAAGAGTCATAACACCATCGACGACACCCTGCGCAGCAAAGATCATCATAATGGTAACACCTATGCCAATAACAGCACCCTGGCCAAAATTCAGTGCCGACATTGAATTCTGGCTTTTAATCGCCGCATGCTCCCACTCGGACAGCGTATCATCGTAACGCTGGAGCTCGTACTTCTCGTTGGTAAAGTACTTGACCGTCTCATAGTTAATCATGCCATCAACTGCTGAAGAATTGGCCTTCGATTCCAGCGCATTCATTTCATGGCGATAGTGCATGCGCCAGTTAGTCACCGCCAGTGTAAAACCGATATAGGCCACAACCGTGGAAAAAGTAATCATGGCGAATTTTGCCTCATACTGCCCCAGCAGAATAATCGCGACAAAAACGAATTCAGCGGCAGTCGGGATAATATTAAACACCATATAGTTGAGTATTGAGCTCAGGCTATTAGTGCCACGCTCAAGATCGCGGGTTATACCGCCAGTTTTCCTGTCCAGGTGAAAACGCAGTGACAGTGAATAAAGGTGATCGAGAACTCGATAAGAGATGACCCGCATGGCGTGATAACGAACTCGTGAAAAAATGGCATCGCGCATTTCGTTGAACAGGCTACTAACCAGGCGCAGACCACCATAACCAAGCAACAGAACCAGCGGCAACATAATGACCTGGTCAGCCGTTTGCTGGCGGTCGAGCGTGTCGACAATTTCTTTTAACAGCAATGGCATCCCAACGACTGCAACTTTAGATAGAATAAGACATCCAAGAGCCAGCATCACCCGGCCCTTAAAATCCCATATATAAGGGAACAGGCGTTTAATGTTGCTCCAGTCTTTACGGTCGCTGTGGGGTATTTCAGTAGGTCGGATAAACATAGGTACTAATATAAGGTGTACAACTTAATAATCTGGGCTAAAGTTTGATCATGATTATATCGAAAAAGTGCTGGCTTATTCTTTTTATCGCATTGCCCGGCATCATCTCATGCGATAACTCCGATAAAAACCCTGAGAAGGATGACGATTCTTCCTTACATCTGGTTGAAACCATCGTTGTCAAATCAAAACCAGTCAGCCATGAGCAGGTTTTAAGCGGCACACTGGAAACGGTAACATCGGTCAGGTTGCACAATGAAGAGGCCGGCAAAATTACACTACTGCCCTACCATGAAGGCGATACGGTTGCAAAAGATGCCCTGCTGGTTGAACTGGACGGCGATATCATCAAGGCCGAGTTGGACAAGGCAGCCGCCACACGTCAGCAGGCAGAAATCGACTATAAACGCCTGAAAAAACTACAGCCGCAGAAACTGGCCTCAGAAGACGAGGTAGCGCGCAGCCTGACGGAACTAAATATCGCCAGGGCAGAACAGCAACTACAGCAACTACGCATGGATCGTACCCAGATCAGGGCACCTTTTGATGGCATTGTCAGCCAACGCAATTATGAACCCGGTGATGCTGTCAGTGCACGCAGCCATATTCTCAGCCTGATTCAGCCTGACGGGCTGCTGGTCAAGGTCAAAGTTTCTGCACAATGGCTAACCCTGATAAAAAAAGGTGATGCCATGCAGCTTACTATCGACGCGCTCGGTGACGAACTATTCGACTGTAGGGTTGAACGTATCCACCCTGAAATTGATGCGGCTTCGCGCAAGGGTGTAGTCGAACTAACACTGACACCTACCCCCAAACAGGCTCGCGCCGGCCAACTGGCTAGGGTGAACTTTAAGTCTGAAATAACAGATCGGCTGGTTATTCCCAGCCATGCCATCCATCATGATACTAATGGTCCTTATGCCTACATTATTGAGACAAATAATGATAATAAAACGGTGGCAATGAAACACTACCTGGTAAAAGGCCTGCAATTTGGTGAATGGACAGAAATACTGTCAGGTATCAAATTAGATGACAGGCTGATCATCAAAGGTTTTCTTGGTCTACGTGATGACAAGGTTGTGGCCATTGTTAGTCATGCCAGTAAAGACAAGTCACCTGTAAACACAATAGAAAGCAATCCATGAAGCGAACCCAGCGTACAGGTGGCCTTGCTGCCTGGTCGATATATCATCCCGTCGGCATCAGTATGCTCGCACTAACCGTAGTTGTCATCGGCCTGTTTTCCCTGGGACGCCTGGGTATTGACCTCTTACCGAATATTATTTACCCGGAAATACGCGTACGAATTATGGACCCCGGCGTACCT
>JAOUPA010000075.1 GCA_029880105.1 Gammaproteobacteria bacterium | reverse complement strand
TGCTGACCAAGGCAAATTCCAGGCAAAAAAAAGCGCGAACGGGGAGTTCGCGCTAAAAACCACCAAAAAGGAGGAGGAGTCAAAAAAATCATTACGATTCAGAATATGAGTATTTTCTAATATAGTTCTAATCATGTCAACAATTATTTGACTAATTTTTAACCAGATCTACTCGATTTTACTGAATTAACATTATTTTCAATCACTTATAACAAGGCGACTGACTATTCGACCATGCTGGAGATGCTCGGAAATGATTTCATCGATATCTTGACGATCAACATAGGTGTACCAGACTTCCTCTGGATAGACCACAATTACCGGCCCGGACTCGCAGCGTCCCAGGCAACCGGCTGAATTCACCCTGATACCACCCTGACCAGATAAACCCAGTTCCTTAATTTTTGCCTTGGCGTAATCGCGTATTTCAGTGGCATTGTACTGGTTACAACAGGCCTCACCGGCAGCACGCTGGTTAGTACAGAAAAATACATGGTATTTATAATGAGACACTCTCTCCCCCGCCTTTGCATCTTAATTAAGTAGATATTGCATGTCATCGCTGTTCTGGGCATTATAACTCGATGAGAGATTACACCCCTATTGATACCCTGTTGATAAATATCGATACTGCCCTGCGCACGGTGGCTGGTAAACCAACCGTAACCCAGCGTGCCTATCCCGCGAGTAAAATCGATGATTGCGAACTCAAGGAAGAAGATCGAAAACACATTGCCGGCCTGATGCGCATCAACCACTCGGGCGAGGTTTCGGCCCAGGCACTGTACCAAGGCCAGGCCCTTACCGCGCGTAAAGGTGAAGTTCGCGAGAAGCTGGAGCAGGCCGCACTGGAGGAGAATGACCACCTGGCCTGGACAGAGTCCCGCCTGCGTGAACTGGGGGACAGAACCAGCTTTCTCAATCCGATCTGGTACGCTGGCTCACTGGCGATTGGTGCCTTTGCTGGCGCCCTTGGCGACAAATGGAACCTGGGATTTCTTGCTGAAACCGAGCACCAGGTAGTAAAACACCTCGATGAGCACCTGAGGCAGCTACCCAAAAAAGACCAGCGCAGTCGCGCCATTCTTGAACAGATGAAAATTGATGAAGCCAGGCACGCAACTACAGCCCTCAAGCATGGCGGTGCAGAGCTACCTGTAGCTGTCAAAGCCCTTATGTCTTTTATGTCAAAGGTAATGACCAGGACCACCTACCGGATTTGACCTGCCCTCTCAGGCAAACATTTTCTCCTTCACCGATTGCCAGACTGTATTACCCATTGATAACTGAATGATCAACGGTAGTGCGATCGAGCCTTCGGACAGTAGCTGGTCGTGGAATTTTTTCAGCTTGAAACCGCCCTTTTCCTGACAGACAGCCCGTGCCTGTAAAATCATTTCACGACCAATCGCATAGCAAAGTGGCGTGCCCGGCGAAAAACTATACCAGTTAATTTCAGCCTGCGCCTGTTCGTGACTGAGGCCCAGTTCACTCACCAGTAAATCAACTGCAGCATCGATCCCCAGTTTGCCGGTCTGCAGCTCGACGTCGACGATAATCCGCAGGGCGCGCCAGGCGAGATCACGCAGCATAATAAAACGATGCTCATCCTTATCCAGGTATCCCTGTTCAATAGCCAGTTCCTCACTGTATAAGGCCCAGCCTTCATACATAGTGGCTGACGCATTGAGCAGGCGCGTGTAACTGATCTCTCTCTGGTTTTCTGTGACAAACTGCAGGTGATGCCCCGGAAAGGCTTCATGTGCACTGGTTAAATCAATACTGTAGTTATTGTGTTCCGCCAGTGCGTCTTCATCACTGGTAGTGGTCACGTAATAATAACCATGTTGTTCTGGATCACCCGTTTGTGGTGGTTCATAGGCGGCAAAAGGAATCATATGACGCAAAAATTCAGGTGTGGCCAGTACTTTGAGTGAGTGTTTTTTGGGTACGGTAACCACACCGGATTTGGCCCACCAGTCATAGGAGGTCTTCATTCTTTGACGATAGCTCTCCAGTAAGTGGCCTGCGTCTGGGTGCTGTCTTTGAATACTCCTCAGCAATTCTTCGACATTCTCATCACCACGCATAGCGCTGGTCTGGGCCAGCAAGGCATCCTGCGTAGATTTATATAGCGCCTTGCCAAAGGACAGCACGGCATCGGCACTGGTCTCCATAAAATGCTTTTCATTGAGCAGTCGATTCAAATGGTGCTCGCCACAGGCAAAGTCACCTTTTGCCTTGGGCGCGATTTCAGTCTCCAGGAACCGGGCAAAGTCTTCCAGTGCATGTGCAGCCTCTTCAAACAAAGGCTGCAATCGAGCAGGGTTGGAGAACTTTTGGGTAATCATCGGGTGACGCGCCAGATTGCGGATAAAATCAGCACCGACACGGCATTCACTCACCGCTGACTGCAACCATAGCAGCACAACCCTTTCAGGATGCTGTGAGAGCTGCATTTTTGCACCACGCAGGTACTCCGGGATTTTTTGTGTACGGCGTTTGACCGCCTGGTGCACCTCATCAACTGGATAGATCAACAACTGATAAACCGCACTTACTGGTACATATTCCATCGGATTTCGATAACGCCAGTCGCGCTCTTCCAGTTCGTGCAGCTCGATATCTGCGGCAGCGCGCAGTATTCTAAAATCGGCTCGACTCGTTTCACTCAAATGCTCAATGCTCATTTCATCGAGCGCGGTAATCAATTTTCTGTTGAGTGCAATCAGGGCACCTATATCATCATCCGCATAACTACGTAGCTCACCAGCGTGGTCATCAACACCAACCTCAACCGCTCTTTCAGGGTTAAAACGAAACCAGGCACTGTAATATTGCTGCTGTAATTCCTCGAATAACTGTTCTGCTGAATCTGACACTGATATACCTTTTTTCTATTTTTCTTAATGTTATTGCAAAAACTATGCTTCGATAATTTCAAAATCGTGGGTTATCTCAACGCTTTTGGCCAGCATGATGGAAACAGAACAATAGGTCTCTGCTGTCATAGTGATAGCACGTTCTACTTTTTTGGCGTCCAGATTCTTCCCCTTGACGATATAATGCGCGTGTATCTTGGTAAACACTTTTGGTACTTCTGTTGCACGCTCAGCCTCCAGTTCAACATGACAATCGGTAATATCCTGTCGCCCACGTTTAAGGATATGTACCACGTCAAAGGCGGTACAGCCACCCATGCCAAGTAGTACCATTTCCATCGGGCGCACACCCATATTACGACCGCCATCATCTGGTGGACCATCCATCACTACTGAATGCCCACTACCAGACTCCCCGACAAAGGACATGTTATCCAACCACTTAACTGTTGCTTTCATATGATAACTCTCTAAGTACACTCTAATATTGTACAGTTGTATTTTGTACAAATGATCATTTATGTATATGATCAGCCTCAAATAGTAATAATATCACTACACAGGCAACACCAATGAGCATTGTTCGGGACTTACCCAAACCTAATCCATCCATTGAGAAACTTCTCAGCCACTCACATAGAAAAACGCACCCGGCCAGAAAAGTCATTATTCACGAGGGGGATGACTCGAAGAGCCTCTACTATATCATTGAGGGCTCGGTAAGCGTACAGGCAGAGAGCGAATCGGGTGAAGAAATTATTCTGGCTCACCTTAATCCCGGTGATTTTTTCGGTGAGGCCGGGTTATTTGAGCTCAGTGACGATGATGCCAAACGCTCTGCCTGGGTGCATGCACGTACCAGGTGTGTTATTGCAGAGATCAGTTACCAGGAGTTTAGGAAACTCGTCGCTGAAGACCCTGCTATTCTTTTTTTACTCACCAGCCAGCTCTTCACCCGCCTGAGAAAAACCAGCCTGAAGGTTCGTGACCTCATTTTTCTCGATGTGAAGGGGCGCATCGCTCACTGTCTACTGGAACTCAGCAAGGAGCCTGATGCCTTAACACACCCCGAGGGCATGCAGATTAAAAGTACACGTCAGGATCTGGCCAAGATGGTAGGTTGTTCACGAGAAATGGCGGGGCGCGTACTCAAGGAACTGGAGGACGATCATTTGATCAGCGCGCACGGCAAGACCATCGTGGTCTTTGGTACACGCTGAAATATTGCTTTAAGAAAAGAGCTCAGCCAGTTTCTGGCCCGGGTCGTCGGCACGCATAAAGGCCTCACCCACCAGGAAGGTATGGATATTGTTATTACGCATCAACTGCACATCTTCGTGTGTATGAATTCCACTCTCAGTCACTAGAATCCGATCATCCGGCACCATAGCAAGCAAAGACAGTGAGGTACGCAAACTGGTTTCAAAAGTATGTAGACTACGGTTATTGATACCAATCAGTTTTGCATCTGTCGCCAGCGCCCTCTCCATCTCCTGCTGGTCATGCACCTCCATCAGCACATCCATATTGAGTTCGTGCGCCAGAGCCAGTAGCTCTTTCAGCCGGTCATCATCCAGTGCTGCCACAATCAACAGAATACAGTCGGCATTGATCATGCGCGCCTCGTACACCTGATAGGGATCAATAATAAAATCTTTACGGATAACTGGTAGTTCACAGGCTGAGCGAGCCTGTTTGAGATAATTTTCACTGCCCTGAAAAAAATCCGCATCAGTCAATACCGATAGACAGGCAGCGCCATTGGCCTCGTAGGTTTTGGCGATTTCCGCCGGATTGAAATTTTCCCGCAAAATTCCTTTACTGGGCGACGCCTTCTTAATTTCTGCAATGACCGCAGCTTTGTTCTCAGCCGGTTTATTCTCAATAGCCGCAATAAAACCGCGCACAGGACTGGCCTGCTCGGAGTATTTTTTCAGGTCTTTAAGACCCAGCCTGGCTGATCGCTCGGCAATTTCTTCATGCTTGCGGGCAAGAATTTTCTTCAGGATATCCGGTGTATCATTCATATTAAGCTGTGGTTTTAGCAACCAGCTCCTGTAATTTTTCAGCAGCCCTGCCTTCGGCAATGACTTGGGCAGCTCGTTTTACACCCGCTGCCAGTGAGTCTGCCAGACCCGCAACATAGATCGCTGCACCGGCATTCAAACAGACAATATCTTTTGCCGGGCCGGACTGATTAGCAAAAACACCCTTGATAATGTTTAGACTATCTTGTGCATCTGCTGCCTTGATACTGGCAAGATCAGCACGCTGCATCCCAAAATCTTCCGGCTGAATGCTATAGCTTTTCACTTCACCATCCTTGAGTTCAGCAACAAAAGTTGCCGACCCAATACTTATTTCATCCATACCATCTTCCGCATTGACCACCAGCACATGATGACTGCCGAGTTGTTTCAGTACTTCAGCAAGCGGCACAACCCAGTCTTTACTGAACACACCCAGTACCTGATTCGGCGCACCTGCCGGATTAGTCAAAGGCCCTAGCACATTAAAAATCGTACGCACCGCCATTTCACGGCGTGGCCCAATAGCAAACTTCATGGCACTGTGATGCATTGGCGCGAACATAAAGCCAACACCAATTTTATTGACACAGTCGGCGACCTGCTCAGGCGTTAATTCCAGATTAACCCCCGCCGCCTCCAGCACATCAGCACTACCCGACTTGCTACTGATCGAACGATTACCGTGTTTGGCAACACGCGCCCCAGCCGCCGCCACCACAAACGCGCTCGCCGTTGAAACATTAAAACTGCCCGACAGATCTCCACCTGTACCACAGGTATCCACAAGGTTTTCTTTTTCAACATCGACTTTGGTTGAGAGTTCGCGCATTACCGATGCGGCAGCAGCCACTTCATCCACCGTCTCGCCCTTCATACGTAGACCAACCAGAAATCCGCCAATCTGCGCAGGTGTCGCTTCACCCGTCATAATGATTCGCATCACCGTAGACATATCTTCTGCGGATAAATCCTGTTTTTCTGTGACAGCTTTTATTGCACCTTGCATATCCATAAACAACACCTGCTTACACTTTCATATTCAAAAAGTTTTTCAGTAGATCATGACCATGTTCAGTCAAAATAGATTCTGGGTGAAACTGCACGCCTTCAACGGCAAATTCTTTATGACGTACACCCATGATTTCATCGATCTCGCCATTTTCCGTCTCGGTCCACGCGGTAATTTCCAGACAATCCGGTAAAGAACTTTTTTCAATCACCAGTGAGTGATAACGCGTCGCGGTATAGGGATTTTCCAGGCCCTCAAAGACATACTTGCCTTTGTGGTGAATCAACGAGGTCTTGCCATGCATAATTTCACGTGCATGCACGACCTTACCACCAAACACCTGGCCAATACTCTGATGCCCCAAACAGACACCCAGAATCGGCAACTTGCCAGCAAACGCCCTGATAGCCTCCATCGAAACACCTGCTTCATCCGGTGTGCAGGGCCCGGGTGAAATCATAATGCGTTCTGGTGCACGCGCCGCTATTTCTTCCACCGTGACTTGGTCATTGCGATGCACTTCAACGTCTGCACCAAGCTCACCCAGATATTGCACCAGGTTGTAGGTGAACGAATCATAATTGTCGATCATTAATAACATACGTGAATAATACCTGATCTATTAAAGCCAAACCGATTTAACTATTACCATCCAGTCCAGACTCGGCCAATGTGACTGCACGGAAAATGGCCCGCGCCTTGTTCATAGTCTCGGCCCATTCATTGTCGGGCACCGAGTCATAAACAATACCAGCACCGGCCTGTATCGAAAGCTGTTTATCTTTGATCACTGCGGTGCGAATCGCAATCGCGGTATCCATGTTGCCATTCCACGAAAGATAACCGACTGCCCCAGAATATATGCCACGCTTCACCGGCTCCATTTCATCAATAATTTCCATTGCACGTATTTTTGGTGCACCACTAACCGTACCCGCAGGAAAGGTTGCACGCAGCACATCCATCGCATTCAGTCCTGGTTTTAGCTGGCCGGTGACATTCGAGACGATGTGCATAACATGTGAGTAACGCTCAACGATCATTTTGTCAGTAAGCCTGACACTACCGGTCTTACTCACACGGCCGGCATCATTCCGCCCCAGATCAATCAGCATCAAATGCTCCGCCAGTTCCTTGGGATCGGCCAGCAACTCTTCTTCCAGCGATTTATCCTGGGCATCATCTTTACCGCGAGGGCGTGTACCGGCAATCGGCCTGACTGTGACTTCCCCGTCTTCCAGTCGAACCAGGATTTCAGGCGAAGAACCGACTACCTGAAAATCATCCAGATTCAGGTAATACATATAGGGCGAAGGATTCAGGCTTCGTAGCGCTCGATATAAATCCAGCGATGCCGCCTGAAATGGAATAGTCAAACGCTGCGACAACACCACCTGCATAATATCGCCATCAATAATATATTCTTTGGCTTTATTGACCGCTGACTTGTAACCCTCTTCGGTAAAACCGGAGACAAAGTCCGCCTCATCAACCTGACGTGGCTGATGCCCTGGCGTTTCAGGCACAGGTTTACGCAGGCCATCAACCAGTTGCTGCAGGCGCTGCTCACCTTTTGACAGGGCATCTGCCTGCTGTGGATCAACGTGGATAATGATATACAGCTTGCCAGAGAGGTTATCGAACACCACGACCTCTTCCGAGACCATCAGCAGAATATCCGGTGTGCCCAGCGGATCAATTTTGTCATCGTGATCCAGGCGTGGCTCAATATAGCGAATGGTTTCATAACCAAAGTAACCCACCAGGCCACCGGTAAAACGCGGCAGACCATCAAGATCAGCATCACTCTGCGCATACTGATTCTGAAAATCTGTAATCCACGTCAGTGGGTCAGCGACCTGCTGTTCAGAAATAACAGTGCCATCTTCTTCAATAATTATCTGGCGATTATTGATCTTAACTATCTTGCGACAGGGCAGACCGATAATGGAATAACGCCCCCATTTTTCACCGCCCTGAACTGACTCGAACAGATAAGAGTAAGGTGTATTGGCGAGTTTGAGATAGGTGCTGAGAGGAGTATCGAGATCGGCCAGTACTTCGCGTACCAGTGGCACACGCGCACAGGCCTTTTGCTTCAGTCTTTCAAATCTGGATTTATTGGTGTTTTCAGAGGACATAATATTTCCCGGAACATGTTACAAGTATTCATACACAGTCATACAGCACAGCGAGGTTCACCATCGCCAGCTACAACCATTCCTCAATACCTGTTGTTCGGAAAACATTTGCATAAGTAGGGACAATAATAGATCAAGTTAGCGCCAAGCACTACTCCTTAGCGACTACCACTCGATAATATTTTTAATCTCCGCCATAGAATCGACCACCGCATCCGGGTTGTAGTCGCGGATATCTTCGCCGTGATTGTAACCATAGGACATGCAAATAATATTAAAACCTGCTGCACGCGCCGCTTTTACATCACTCATCGAGTCGCCCAGCATCAACGACTGCCCGGGTGTTACACCCAGCTTTTCAGCAGCGTGCAACAAGGGCAATGGATCCGGCTTCTTCTTTTCCAGCGTATCGCCACAGATAATGATCTCAAAATCATCCTTAACACCCAGCTTCTCCAGAATCGGCAGCGTGAACTGTGCATTCTTGTTAGTCACACAGCCAATTTTTACATCGGTGGTTTTCAGGAAGTCGAGTGCTTCACGTACTCCATCATAAAGGCAGCTACGTTCACAGACGTTCTTATCATACAGATCCAGGAAAATCGGATAAGCCCTGGCGAATAGCTCATCATCAGGCTCACCATCAAGCTGACCAATCAGAGCACGGCGCGTCAAACGTTCAACACCATTGCCGACCCAGTTGCGCACCTTGGCCTCACCATGAACCGGCATACCAAGCTGCTTCATCATCTCATCAACGCAGTAGGCCAGATCCGGCACACTATCGACTAGCGTACCATCAACATCGATCAGCACCATGGCTGGTTTTTTCATTACCACTGTGAGAGCCCCTGTCTTTATACTTTGGCTTTGGCCAGTTCAGCACGCATCGCGCCAACCACAGTATCGTAGTCATTGGCATCGTTTTTACCAACCGCACCAAAAATCGCTGATCCAGCCACGAAGGTATCGGCACCGGCTTCGGCAATTTCACGGATATTATCGACTTTGACACCACCATCGATTTCAAGGCGAATATCGTAACCTGATTCATCGATCAATTTTCGCGCTTCACGCAGCTTGTCCAGTGTCGCAGGAATAAAAGA
>JAOUPA010000268.1 GCA_029880105.1 Gammaproteobacteria bacterium | reverse complement strand
GCCATATTTTTTTACAATTGCAGAAAGCTGTTCATCCAGATCGATTTGCTCATGGTAGTGATCAGGAAAAACGTATTGCGATGCAGCAAACCTCGTTAATAAACCAGGCCTTCCAGACACTGAAAGAACCGGTAAGCAGGGCACAGTACATGCTCAAGCTCCAGGGCATTGATATGGATTCGGAAACCGATACCACCATGGATGCTGAATTCCTGATGGAGCAGATGGAATTTCGTGAATCCATTGTTGAAGTACAGGATAAACCGGATCCTTTAAGCGCACTTGATGTTATGTCTAAAACTCTTGGACAGAAAATGTCTGCTTTAATGATGTCATTTGCCAGTTCTTATGAAGCTGCATCTTATAAGGATGCCCGGGAATTAGTTAGAAAAATGCAGTTCATCATTAAGGCACAAAAAGAAGTTGATGATCTATCTGAAAAATTAGAAGATGAATTAATCTAGTACCCAATTATGGCTTTACTTCAAATAGCAGAACCCGGTCAGTCCAGTGCTCCTCATCAAAGGCGTTTTGCGGTGGGTATTGATCTTGGTACGACAAATTCACTGGTTGCATCAGTAAGAAGCGGTGTGTCAGAAACACTGCCCGATGAACATGGAGAGCATTTATTGCCTTCCGTGGTGCGTTATCAGCAGAACCAGTCCCCCGTGGTTGGTAAAGATGCAAAAGCCAGGGCCGTTGAAGATCCTTTTAATACCATTGTCTCTGTAAAACGTTTAATGGGACGTGCTATTAGTGATCTGAAGGTACTGGGTGATCAGTTGCCATATCAATTTGCGGATACGGATTCAATGGTGCCTCGTATTTCAACGGCCGGGGGTGAAGTAAGTGCAATTGAAGTCTCCGCAGAAATTCTCAAGAACCTGAAACAGCGCAGTGAGCAGACACTGGGTGATGAATTATTTGGTGCTGTTATAACAGTACCGGCTTATTTTGATGATGCTCAACGCCAGGCAACTAAAGATGCTGCCAGGCTGGCCAACCTTAATGTCCTGCGCTTACTGAATGAACCTACAGCTGCGGCCGTAGCCTATGGTCTGGATAGCGGCCAGGAAGGTGTGATTGCCGTTTATGACCTGGGTGGAGGTACTTTTGATATTTCCATTTTACGCCTGAATAAAGGTGTGTTCGAGGTGCTGGCCACCGGTGGTGATAGCGCCCTGGGCGGTGATGATTTTGATCACGCCATTGCTGAATGGATTATGCCACAGGCTGGTCTTGATGCTGCCAATATCGAACCGACAACGGCGCGATTATTAATGCGCGAAGCCTGCGCGGCAAAAGAAGCCCTGGCTGATCATGAGCAGGTCGAACTGGACATCGCAATAACTGAAAGTCAGCGCTGGTATGGCATACTAAGTCGTGACCAGTTTAATCAGCTCGTCGATCCACTGATTAAAAAAACACTCATTTCCTGTCGTCGAACATTAAGGGATGCCGGTATAGAACAGGCCGATATTATTGATGTGGTCATGGTCGGTGGTTCGACCCGATCTCCCAGGGTAAGAGAACTGGTGGGTGAGTTTTTCCAGCAGCCACCACTGGTGAGTATTGATCCTGATAAGGTAGTGGCGATTGGCGCCTCGATACAGGCCAATGCACTGGCGGGTAATGATCCTGATGGGGATATGTTATTACTGGATGTTATTCCCCTGTCGCTGGGTATCGAAACTATGGGTGGACTGGCAGAGAAAATTATTCATCGTAATACCCCGATCCCCGTTTCACGGGCACAGGAATTTACGACTTATAAAGACGGTCAGACAGCCATGTCCATTCACGTGGTACAGGGCGAGCGTGAGCTGATTTCAGATTGTCGTTCACTGGCCCGGTTTGAGTTACGAGGCTTTCCGCCGCAGGTCGCGGGTAGTGCGCGGATTCGAGTGACTTTCCAGGTGGATACCGATGGCCTGTTAAGTGTATCAGCCCGAGAAGAAACCTCGGGTGTTGAAGCCAGTGTTGCCGTCAAGCCCTCTTATGGCTTGGATGATACTGAAATCGAGACCATGTTACGTGATTCCATGGATCATGCGACGGATGACATGCAGGCCCGAAGTTTACGGGAACAGCAGGTAGAGGCTGATCGTGTTATTGAGGCGCTGGATGCGGCGATGGCCGAGGATGGTGATACTTTGCTGGAGGCTGAGGAACGTGAAGCTATATTAAATGCAAGACAGCAATTGCTTGAAATTCGTCAGAATTCAGGGGATAACCAGCAAATAAGGCAGGCAATCGATGCAGTCGAGAAGGCCAGTGCCGGTTATGTGGCCAGGCGGATGAATGCCAGTGTGCAGAAAACCATGGCTGGTCATAAAGTTGAAGAATTTACAGTTGAGGATGA
>JAOUPA010000267.1 GCA_029880105.1 Gammaproteobacteria bacterium | reverse complement strand
GATCACCTGGCGAGATTTTTTCTGTATAAGACCCCAGGCTACATCTTTTGGGATTTATAACGGGGTTTTTTCTGCATAAGATGTAAAGCTTGGTATAATGTGCGCCCTCAAGAATTAACGGAGCAGGGCATGTCCAACGTCAAAAAAGTCGTACTGGCCTATTCAGGAGGCCTGGATACATCGATTATTCTCAAATGGCTGGAAGATACCTATGGTTGTGAAGTGGTGACATTTACCGCTGATATCGGTCAGGGTGAGGAAGTTGAGCCAGCACGTGCAAAAGCCCAGGCAATGGGTATTAAAGAAATTTACATTGAAGACCTGCGTGAAGAGTTTGTCCGTGACTACGTGTTCCCCATGTTCCGTGCCAATGCAATTTATGAAGGTGAGTACCTGCTGGGTACATCTATTGCCCGACCATTGATTGCCAAACGACTGGTAGAGATAGCGAATGAGACCGGTGCCGATGCGATTTCTCATGGTGCTACTGGTAAAGGCAATGACCAGGTGCGTTTTGAACTGGGAGCTTATGCACTTAAGCCCGGTGTGCAGATCATTGCTCCCTGGCGTGAATGGGATCTGAATTCCAGGGAAAAACTCATGGCCTATGCCGAAACTCATGGTATCCCCGTTGATTTTGCCGGGAATAAAAAGAAATCCCCGTATTCTATGGATGCTAATCTGCTGCATATTTCCTATGAGGGCGGGATTCTGGAAGATCCCTGGGCGGAAGCTGAAGATGATATGTGGCGCTGGTCAGTGTCTCCTGAGTCTGCACCGGATAAACCGACCTATGTTGAGCTGAGTTATGAAAAAGGCGACATTGTTGCCATTGATGGTCAGCGTATGACACCTGCTGAAGTATTAACCAAGCTGAATCAGCTGGGTGGTGAGAATGGCATTGGTCGTCTGGATATTGTGGAAAATCGTTATGTTGGCATGAAATCCAGGGGCTGTTATGAAACACCCGGTGGCACCATTATGCTAAAAGCCCATCGTGCCATTGAGTCGATTACTCTTGATCGTGAAGTCGCTCATTTAAAAGATGAGCTGATGCCAAAATATGCTTCTTTGATTTATAACGGCTACTGGTGGAGTCCAGAGCGTGAAATGATGCAGCAGATGATTGACGCATCACAGGCCAGTGTGAATGGTGATGTGCGGGTTAAATTGTACAAAGGTGCAGTAACAGCTGTTGGGCGCCGTTCAGAAACTGATTCTTTATTTGATGAAAAAATTGCAACTTTTGAAGATGATGCTGGTGCTTATAATCAGAAGGATGCAGAAGGTTTTATCAAGTTGAATGCATTACGCCTGAGAATTGCTGCTGCTCGTAAGTAGTGGTGTTAAAGCAGAAACAGGGTCGCCAGGCCAAGGAAGGCCAGTAGACCCACAATGTCGGTAATGGTTGTGAGTATTACACTGCCTGCAATAGCCGGATCAATACCGAATTTACGCAGTATCAGTGGAATAATAACCCCTGATGATGCCGCAAAAACAAGATTAATCATCAGTGCTGCTGCAATGATGATGCCTATAGAAAGATTTTTAAACCATAGAATAGCAATAGCTGCGACCACCAGTGCCCAGAGCGTGCCATTTAGCAGGCTAACGATTATTTCCTTGTTTAGTATCCATTTACGGTTATTACGATTGACCTGTCCCAGTGCTAGTCCGCGAATAACGAGAGTAATGGTCTGGCTACCGGCAATACCACCCATACTGGCCACTACGTTCATGAGGATTGCAACGGTGACAACTTTTTCCAGGGTGGTTTCAAAGTGACTAACTACCCAGGATGCCATAAAGGCAGTAATAAGATTAATACCAAGCCAGATAGCACGGCGTTGGCTACTGGGTAGGGCAGGAGCAAATAAATCCTCTTCATCATTCAAGCCGGCCATACTTAATACGGAATGATCTGCTTCATCACGTATAACATCAACGACGTCATCGATGGTGATACGGCCAAGCAGGAAATTATTGCCATCCACGACAGGTGCGGATATAAGGTCGTAATTTTCAAATAGCTTGGCAACATCACTATCAGGCATGTCTGATGGAATAGCATCAATCTTTTTATCCATGACTTTATCAACAGTATTATTTGGTTCGTTGATTAAAAGCCGGGTCAGTGGAAGTATGCCTAGATAGTGATTATCACGATCAACAACAATCAGGTTATCGGTTAGATCGGGTATGTTGCCCAGTAAACGAAGATAACGTAATACAACATCCAGTGTGACTTCAGGTCGCACTGTGATGGTATCTGTATTCATCAGGCCGCCGGCACTGTCTTCCGGGAACGATAGTACGGATTCAAGACGTTCACGATGTTGACTGTCGAGAGAATGTAATACTTTATCGATGACGGCATCAGGCAGTGA
>JAOUPA010000030.1 GCA_029880105.1 Gammaproteobacteria bacterium | reverse complement strand
AGGAACACTTGCTTTGAATGAGTATATAACCGAATAGGATTGAATTTCAAGCAGAAAAATCTACAGGGTTATCAGGAAAAATACAGTTAATGATAGTTTAGGATAGAATCGTGCGACGATCTGGATGCATTAACTGCGAACAGAAACCCGCATTGAGCATTTCATCGACATCTTCTGGATCAAGGATTTCCTTCCTGATATTTCTTAGTGGTAGTTCGTAGTCATTCCAGCCGCGCAGGCCTGTTTTCATCGATTTCACATTATTATAACCCATGACCTGCATGGTTCTGGCCGCCAGCAAACTACGGTTGCCGGAGCGGCATATCAGTACAATTTCGCGGTCACGTGCAGCGATGAGTTCAGGTACAGAATCTTCATAATCCTCTTCACAGGCAGTTTCGAGAATGCCGCGTGGAACCAGCATGGTGTGTTCGATATGGTAGGCTGAAAACTCGCATTCTTCACGGATGTCCAGAATTAGTGCGCCATTATTTTTTTTGATGAGTTCATCAACGTCCCAGGGAAATAATTCTTCAACGTATTCACGCGCTTCGGCGACGAGATCCATAAACTTTTTCATAGTATTTTTTGAATTTAATTGTCCTGATTGGGATTGCGTAGACCCTGTTCAACGGCGATCACGGCGGCCTCTACGCGGGAGTGGATCCCCAGTTTGCGTAGAATGGCTTTAACGTGGAGCTTAACGGTGCCATCGGAGATACCGAGGTTACGGGCAATCAGTTTGTTACTTTGGCCTTCTGCAAGCAGGCATAAAATTTCGTGTTCACGAGGAGTCAGTGATGAAAACGGACCATCATTGTCTTCGATATTGGTTTCACCCTGAACCATACGTGCGAGTGCACCAGTGAGATCCTGAGCGACGACATTTTTACCCTTTTCTATATCTCGTAGTGCACCAACCAGTTCGTCGGGTTCCATATCTTTTAATAAGTAACCCTGCGCACCTGTGCGTAGAGACTTGATCAGATCTTTTTCTTCATTGCTGGTAGTGAGCATGACTACGGGTGTGGATGGGTGTTTTTCGCGTAGCACCGGCAGTACTTCGAGCCCGCCCATTTCGGGCATGCGCAGGTCGAGCAGTATAATATCGGGCTTGAGTTCTTCTGCCAGTTCAATACCTTCAGCGCCGTGCGCGGCAGCGCCGACAACTTCAATGTTGCGTTGTTCGAGCAGGCCTTTGAGGCCAACGCGAAACAGAGCATGATCATCAATAATTAAAACGCGCATGATTTTGAGTAATAACCTGAGGTTGAGTTATTCGACCTGTTCTCTCTGGTAGTGAAATTTTAATTCGATTCGGGTGCCTTCTTCCAGTTCGCTTTCAATTCTTAGTCGGCCACCTAGATGCCGTGCACGTTCCTGCATGATAGTTAAACCGAGATGTTGGCCCTCTTTGCTCTGAATTGCTTTTTTATCAAAGCCCTTGCCATCATTTTCGATGAGCACCCGGAAATTGCCATTGCCATCACATCGCAATAGTACTCGGACGATATGCGCATTTGCATGCTTTTTAATATTGGTCAATGCCTCCTGCACAATACGGTAGATATTCATCTCCATATTTGCTGGTACGTCCGGATCCTGACATTCACATTGTAACAGGATATGTATACCGGTTTCTTCCCTGAATTTTGATACGACACGTTCAATGGACGGTATTAGCCCCTGTTGTTCGATGGGGACGCGGCAATGGGCGATAAGCTCGCGTAGATCAGTATAGGCTTCATCCAGACCGTGCTCAACCTGCTCCAGGCTCATAATGGCCATGTATTCACTGGTTGGTTGCAGTGTCTGGTCGAGGATGCGGACCTGGAAACGTAGCGAGGCCAGGGTCTGTGCCAGCGAGTCATGCAATTCATTGGCGATCATATTTCTTTCTTCCTGGATCAGCGTCTGTTTGGCGGCATTTTCCCGACGATGTTTTTCGATGGCCTGACCCAGGTGTTGCCCCAGTGCCAGTAGCACCAGCGCGGTTTCTTCCTCGATACCAGTTTTATCGGCAGCGACAAAGATATTGAGTACACCCAGAGTATGTCCCTGATAGCGTACTGGAATCGAGAGCATATCACCCTTGATATTGTTGATTAACGTGCTGGCTGGTGCACGTCGAACCTGATTGATAGACTGATTTTGGTGAACGAACAGGGCGACATCAATCGGAGAGTGCTGCAATTCGATTATTTGTTCTTTACTCAGGCCGTAGCTGTCATATAGATCCATCCAGCCTTCTTCGGAGACGAGGCGAATTAACGCTGCCGAGCCACCCAGTTTATTGACCAGTAGTTTAAGTGGTGCCGCACAGGGGTGAGCATTATTGTCGTTCGCATTAATGCTTGAGGTAATTTCATAAAGGAAGCTCAGTGCTTCACGAGACCAGTCATTGCTTACCTTAGTGGTTTTATCCATCTGGCGTTTAGTGCCGCGTTGGCCGCTCACCTGTCTTAGATGTCAGTTGGTGGAACGTAGCTGGGATCGTTTGGGTTCATGAATATGAACTGGTTTTTCCCGGGCTCAAGTTCCACAAAATCCAGTGTGGTATCTTTGAGCAGTTCTGCGCTATCGGGTGAGATGATGACACTGATACCTTCGGAATTGATGGAAATATCATCATCTTTGTTGTCGTCAAAGCCCATACCATAGTGAAAGCTACCATCGCTGTTTTTAGTGGCTGCAATACGTAGAGACAGGTTTTCGGTATTGCCCTGTTGGGCAGAGAGTTGAATTTGTTTGGCTGCTTCAGGAGTTATTTTTATCATATTCAATAACTTATATTTGATGTTACGTATTTTTATATTTTTGCTGACGAATGAAGTCAACAAAGCGCTGTGTCCAGTGATTCTGTTCGGTGCTACGCTGGTGGCTGTAACAGGCTAACAGGTTTTTGTAGACAAAACCGTCATTTTTACCGTTGATACCGGTGCCGCGAACAACATCAAAGGCAAATCTAGCATCTTTATCGAGATTTTCAAAACGTGAATAGTGAAATTCATGTGCTGAGATCACATTATCTGGGTTACCCGGCCATATGCCGTTGTTTGTCTCCTGTAATCGCACGTAACCACGCCCCTGTGGTTTTGCCTCCATAATGATGTCACCAGGGATGATACCAACCATCTGGTTTTTCTGGTCATTCCACTTAATCGAACGTGCCAGGTACATCAGGCCACCACATTCAGCGTAGACGGGCAGTCCATTTTCGATCGCCTGGTGAATTGCCTGTCTTATAGACTGATTGGCTTCGAGTTCCTGAAGGTGGGTTTCAGGAAAACCGCCACCAATAAACAGGCCATCTATATCAGGAAGCTGGCTATCGGTGAGATTATCGATTTCGACGAGCTCAGCACCTGCCTGTTCGAGAGAAATCAGGTCATCGGGGTAATAGAAGCAGAACGCAGTATTGCGAATTATACCGAGGCGGATGTCTTTCTTAATAGCTGTGGACTTAAGCTCGGTGGCTTTTGGTAAAGCCGGTGCCTGATTTGCGATATCGATGATTTTGTCGAGATCGACCTGATCATTAATCGCCTGACGTAATAAACCGATTTTTTTATCTGAATAGGGGTCTTCATGGCTGGGCACCAGTCCCAGGTGACGCTCATCGATATCAAAACGTGCATCTTTGTGAATTGCACCAACCACTTCGACATCGGTGTAGTGTTCGATAACCTGTCTCAGTTTATCTTCATGTCGGGCACCGCCTAATTGATTGAGGATGACACCACGAATATTGATATCTCTGTCAAATGCCTGATAGCCCAGAATTAGTGGTGCAATGCCTCGGGTCATACCGCGGGCATCAAGTACCAGAATGACTGGTGTCTGGGTTAATTTTGCGAGTGCGGCATTACTGTTGCTGCCATCCAGATCGAGACCATCATAGAGGCCTTTATTACCTTCGATCAGTGAAATGTCGGCGTCGCCGGAGTGTTGTGCAAAACTGCCCAGTATTTCGTCAGGGCTCATGGTGTAGAAATCGAGATTAAAACAGTGGCGCGTCTGAGTCTGGCTGCTGCTGGCACGACCAAGCCATTGTGGGTCGATATAGTCGGGGCCTTTTTTATATGGCTGGACTATTTTCCCTTTTGCCGTCAGTGCAGCGCACAGGCCAATACTGACAGTGGTTTTGCCAGAAGATTTATGTGCAGCTGAAATAAAAAAACGACTCATTTTTCACCATTGGTCGTTTGAAAGTATTGGCCCTGATTACTATCAGGGCCAACTATAAAAGATTTTATTTTGCGTGTGGATCAGTAACAGAATCTGCCAGTGAGGTAGGCAGGAAGCTTAATACTTTGATCATAAAGGTAACCAGCAGTAATGACACAGCCATGCCGCTCAGGCCAAGAATAATTTCTGGCAGAGTTGGTGCATATTGATTAACTATGCCATCAAAGAATGAGCTGCTTACTTCATAGCCTGGGAATATTTCCATCGGGTATGCCTGTCCACCGATGATAATGACGTACATCTGGCACAGGCCACCGATGATGATCATGGTGCTGATAAGGCCTAAAGTCTTTCTACAATTTTTAACGCCGGGTGCATAGATCAAAGCCAGTGGAATAAGGCCACCAACCAGTACCTGGCCAATCCAGAATAAATTGGTATAGATGCCACCGTCACGCAGAATGAACTGTTCAACACCGTGGTGTTCGGTGATATATAGATTGGTGAGGTGGTATACCGTCGTAATATAAAGTACCGAGGCAACAAAAACACCTAGCAGGTTTCTCAGGCGAGCAATGACTGCATCACCCAGTTCGCGGCCTGTCCAGTTATAGGCGGCCATCAGCACTAGAATGAATATAGCCAGACCAAAAGAGAAGGACATAATAACGAACATTGGAGCCATGATTGCGGCGTCATAGGCAGAGCGTGCAACCAGGAATCCGAAGATTGAACCAGTACCAGTGGTCAGGACCAGGCGCCACACGAAGGCGGCCAGACCAACTTTCTTTTTAAACTGGTGCATGTTGTGATCCATCATCATCCAGAGGTAGCCACCAACAATGGCAAAGAAGCCAGTGTAGAGGATAATATTCCAGGCGAAGATCGATTTAAAATTATAGGTAGTAATCGCTACGATTAAACGATCAGGACGACCCAGATCCAGCAAAAGAACGACCAGACCACCAGCCAATAGTGCAATTGCGAGCAATGCGGATAAACGTGATAGCGGGTCGTAGATTTTTTTACCAAAGACCGAAGCAATCGAGGCAACGTTTAAGGCGCCAGAAGCAGCAACAATCAGGAAAACAGCGAATACGTGAGGCATACCCCAGACAATCTGGTTGCTCATGCCGGTTACATAATGTCCATTATGCTCCATGTACCAGGTTGCAAGTAATCCCATCAATATCATGAAGCCTAAACCAGCCAGTAAGCCGTAGTAGGCGAGGCTCTGGCCTTTAATTTTTGTGTATTCGATCTTTTTCATCTGTTTATTGACTCAGTTGATGATTTAAAGGCTGAAGGACCTATAGTCCCTGATAACGAACGCCAGTATTGAGGCGTAAATCAGCACGAATTTGTTTGCCGCCGTGTTTCTTCAGTTCCTGTGAAATGGTACTGTTTGGGTCATTCAGGTCACCGAAGATCATGGCGTTGTGGTTTTCCTCCGTACATGCCTCTACACAGGCAGGAATACCATCTTTATCAATGCGATGTACGCACATAGTGCAGGATTCAACCGTACCTTTGCCGCGAGGAGCGCTCAATGTCTGATTTTTGATCTCTTCATGAACAAATGAGCGTGCCTTATAAGGGCAGGCCATCATGCAGTAACGACAACCAATACAAATGTGTTTATCAACCAGTGCAAGACCATCTTCACGTTTAAATGATGCGCCGGTAGGGCAGACGTCAACACAGGGAGCAGTTTCACAGTGCTGGCACATCATCGGTAATGATATTTCATGGCCAGTCTGTTTTTCAACGAGTGAAACTTTACGAATATACTGTGCGTCAGTTGTAGGGCGATCAAAACCGGTTAATGAATGCTCATTGTTGCAGGCATCAACGCAATCGGTACAACCCTTTGAGCATTTATCTGTGTCAATCAGCATACCCCACCGAGTGTTGCTACTCACTGCCTGATCATCAGATTTAGCCTGTGCTGTCTGATGCAGGAAAACACCTGGTGCAATGGTAATACTGCCAGCAATGGCAGCTTTTGACAGGAAGTTACGTCTTGAATCGTTAATTTGGTCAGACATTACTGCGCATCCCCCATGTCTTTCGCTGCGAGCACTTCTTGTAGTTGCTCTTTAAGTGCCTGAGGCTTTGAAGCACGTTTTATATATTTCTGTGGGCGATCAGCGTGACACTGGAAACAGTCAATCTGAACGGCGGCATACTGATGACAGGCATTACAGAAATGCTCTTTATCATCATGACCAACCACTTCGCCTTTATCATTAGGCTGAACATGACAGTCAATGCATCTGGACAGGCTATACGTTTCGGTACGGATACCTTCGTGCATAGTTTTATCGCGCTGATGCAGGATGTAATTCATGTGATTCCTGCGCATTTCATCTTCGTCCTCAACACACTCAACACCGTGTCCTTCCGGCTCGTGAATAGTCGGGAAGGGTGTTTCAGCTATTCCCTGTGTAGGGAATAGCATGATCAATCCGGTAAGGATTAGCGATATACGCAGAAAACACTTAGTCATAGTATCAGCCTTAGTTTTCTTGTTATTGTTCCGATTCTTAAGCGTCGCCCAGAGCCATGTCGATGTAGCCTGTTGGGCAAACATCAGAACAAATGTGACAACCGATGCATCTGCTGTAGTCGGTATCAACATAACGACCAGTAGTATGCTTATCTTTCTTCACTTTGAAGACGGCATCCTGTGGGCAGTAGATAACACAGTTATCACACTCAAAGCACATGCCACAGCTCATACAACGGCCAGCTTCAGCAATGGCTGCTTCTTCAGTTAAACCGATTTGACGCTCAGCAAAGTGACCCAGTACTTCATCAGAAGAAGGTACGTCTACCTCACGCAGGTTACGTGCTTCATATTCAAAGTGGCCAAGGAACATCTGATCAACAGAAATAATTTCCTGTTCAGCACGATTTTCGTAGTTGTGAATAGCGTATGTGCTTCTGTCAGTGCCACGCTGACCATCTTCTTTATGCTCTTTAACATTGTAAGTAGTTGTGCCAAGGCCAGCTTCTTGCAATTTGTTAGTCAGTTCGAAGTGGTGAACGTCAACTTTAGGACGTTTGTCAACGTTTTTGGCGTTCAGGTAAGCTTCGATCGTATCAGAAACGATTGAAGCCTGACCAATAGCAGTAGTCAGCAGGTGAGGGCGAACGATGTCACCACAGACGAAGTGACCGTCTTTGCCTGGAACACGGTAGAAGTTATCGGCATCAATCAGGCCACGACCATTGTCAAAATCTTCAACACCAGTCATATCGCCAGTCTGGCCAATTGCAGCAACGATCAGATCAGCTTCTACGATGTATTCTTTACCTCCTTCAACAGCAACAGGTGCATTGTTTTCAAATTTGCTATCAACCAGCTTCAATGCAGTAGCGCGACCGTTGGCATCTTTGATGATCTCAACAGGCATTACTTCATTCATAATGGTTACGCCTTCAATCAACGCATCCTGTACTTCGTGTTCTGCGGCTGTCATTTCTTCCTGTTTGAACAGGGCGGTCAGAACAACGCTGTCACAAGGTTTTTTCGCAGACGCATCAACGTCATCGTGTGTGCTAGCACCAGTTGCAGCATCTTCTGGATTTTCTTTGTAATCCTTTAGGGTGCCGATACGGCGGGCGACAGAGACGACGTCGATAGAGGTATCACCACCACCTACACAGAGGATCTTGTTAGCAGTGTATTTCATGTCACCCTTGTTAAACTGCTCAAGGAAATCAACAGCGGTTACACAGTTAGGCGTAGTTTTCCAATCATCCAGGAACAGGCCACGACCTGATTTACAGCCAAGCGCCCATAAAACAGCATCAAATTCTTTTTCAACATCAGCAACGCTAACATCTTTACCAACACGTGTATTCATACGTGTTTCGATACCACCCATGTCAAGAATACGCTGACATTCATGGTTCAATTGAGCGCGCGGAGTACGGTAGCCGGGGATGCCATAACGCATCATGCCACCCAGTTCTGCGTGGTCATCAAAAATAGTAGAGGCGATGCCTTTGCGACGCAGCTGATAAGCTGCAGCCATACCTGCAGGGCCACCACCAATGATGGCAACTTTCTTGCCGGTCAGTGCGGCGCTGTTATCGAATTTGAAGCCATTAGCGAAGGCAGTATCACCAATGTACTGCTCAACAGAGTTGATACCGACAAAGTCTTCAAGATTGTTACGGTTACAACCATCCTGACATGGAGCAGGGCATACACGGCCCATCATTGACGGGAATGGGTTAGCATCAGTTGAACGACGGAATGCGTATTCCTGCATTGAAACACCTTCTGGTGGAGTTTCAATACCACGTACGATGTCCAGGTAGCCACGGATATCTTCACCAGAAGGACAGCTGCCCTGGCAAGGTGGTGTACGGTGTACATAAGTCGGGCATTTGTGAGAGGTATCTTCTTTAAAGATTTTATTAGCAAAGCCGCCCCAGCTGGTGCTGCCTTCCTTAAATCTTCTGTACGTTAACTTCTCGTTTTGCATGTCTTCTCTGGAAGTGGCCATGCCAGTTCTCCTATTGCTTCAACCGTTACCGGTATTAATCAAATATTAAAAGTTATTTATGCAGTTTCTTCTGCGTCGTCTGATTCTTCAGCTTCTTCGCCCTGACCATCAAGAACGATGGCATTGCTAACTAGCTGATGAACGCTGACGATTTGATCCATAGTCATGCCGTAATACGGCAGGACTTTAGTAAACTGTGATTTACAGATGGCGCAAATCGCGGCCATATGTGTAACACCCTTATCTGAGACGGCATTTTTCAGGGCCTCCATACGAGGTAGGGCACCTTTAATGCGCAGTTCCATCAGGTCATCGGTCAATAGGCCGCCGCCGCCACCACAGCAGAATGTCTGGTCGTGAGTCGTTTCTGGCGCCATATCATAGTAATTATTACAGACTGCCTGTATCACCTGGCGAGGCGTTGTAAACTGGCTGCCTGGATCTTCACCAATACGCGAGGCGCGGGCAATATTGCACGAATCGTGGAATGTCAGGGTCATGTGGTCATTTTCAGACTTGTCGATATTCAAAATACCGCGATCCAGACAATCTTTTGTGAATTCTAGAATGTGCTGGGGAATCGGGTAGTTCTGATCCAGAAAGTCCCAGGGACCTGCCAGTGTATTCAGGTGGTTGTAGGCAACACGCCATGCATGGCCGCACTCACCGAACACGATACGCTTAACACCCAGCTCTTTTGCGGCATCACGAATACGCAGTGAAATTTCGCGCATGTGCTCGTAGTTACCAATGAACAGGCCGAAGTTAGCTGCCTCTGATGCCTTTGAACTTAAGGTCCAGCTAACACCAGCTGCGTGGAATACTTTGCCATATCCCATCAGGCCATCGACGTGAGGCTCAGCAAAGAAGTCGGCAGATGGTGTGACCAGTAGAATATCGGCACCCTTTTCATCGAGAGGGAAACGTACCTTGACGCCAGTATCGTCTTCAATTTCTTCTTCAAGGCCTTCCAGTGTATCAAGCAGGGCAGGCTCAGGCAGACCAAGGTTGTTACCGATCTTGTGTACTTTAGGGATAATCTGGTTAGAGTATTTCTGGCCCATACCGATCATGGCGAGAATATCACGCGCAGCCATGGTGACTTCAGCGGTGTCGATACCGAAGGGGCAGAACACTGCACAGCGACGACACTCAGAACACTGGTGATAGTAGCTGTACATTTCTTTAATAACATCTTCTGTTAGATCAACCGCACCAACCAGTTTAGGAAAGTACTTACCTGCGAAAGTAAAATAACGGCGATATACCTTACGTAGCAGGTCCTGACGTGCCACCGGCATGTTTTTCGGATCTGAGGTACCGATGAAGTAATGACATTTATCAGTACAGGCGCCACACTTAACACAGCCATCCATAAATACCTGTAGTGAACGGTATTTATTGAGTTTGTCCTGCATTATTTCCAGAAATTTTTCTTTCCAGCCATCAATCAGCTTGCCGGGTTCCTCAGGACTTGGGAAGCCCATGTCATCCTGAAACTCTTTACCTGCAACAAAAGGTGAGCTGTGCGCCATCGCGCCTTCCATAATGGATGGAATGATGGGGAATTCGTGCGTTTCTGGTACTTCGTAATCAGCCATTCTTGTTTCTCAGCTTTTTATGGTTGCAGTTTTTTCCAGTACGGATCAAATATTTTTATTAAGCGTTACGGCCATCTTTGGCTTCAAGTTCAGCACCCCAGGGTGAGATATGACGCTGCTCACGTGGGTTATCAACCTGGTTACGTGTTGGTGCAAAAAACAGCCCCGGAGCATGCAGTAATTTACTGATCGGGAAGATTACTGCCAGTAGCAACACCAAAGTCAGGTGAACAAGTAAGACATTGTCGCTGGGCAGGTTCTGCCAGTCAAACAGGAACAGTCCCATAATGAAGGCCTTCAACTGAACAACATCAGTGTGTGAAACGTAAGCAATGCCCAGACCGGTGACGCCAATACCCATAATCAGTAATAGCATCAGGTAATCAGAGGGTGAAGAAATATAACGTACACGGTCAACCAGGATGCGGCGAGCCAGCAGACCAGCAAGACCAATGACCATAGTGAAGCCGGCATAGTGGCCAAAGCTCTGTACAACCATGTTGTTTACTAATGGCCAGATGAAAGAATCCGGCGAAATGACATAACGTAGATGACGGAAGAAGGCCAGTAATAATGAAAGATGGAACATCCAGCCAAATATCCAGGTCCATTTGCTTCCGCGGAAGAGGCTGTTAAAGAAAACAACCTCATAAAAAATTCGGTATACCACACCAGCTTTAGTCAAGGGCGCAGGTGTTACAGGTATTTTCAGTGGAGCAGGGACACGTGCGTACAGCATTATCTTGTTGATAAGACCGCCAAATAAAATGATCATAGCCACATAAAAAAGCACGACGTATGTGATACTTAAAGCTGTCATGGTTATAGTGTCTCGCCCTGTAGTTACAAAAAATACAAATCTAATAAATACAGGGGATCAGAGATTGATCCCCTGTATTCAGGTCAGTTGTTATACACAACCTGTTGGTTTTGGCAGACCAGCATATTTACATGCCTGCTTACCTGGACCATAAGGGAACAGTTCGTACAGGTACTTGCTGTTGCCTTTGTCTTTGCCCAGTTTTTTACCAACTGCTTTTGTCAGTACGCGTACTGCTGGAGCAATCTGGTACTCTTCGTAGTATTCACGCAGGAAATTGATGATATCCCAGTGCTCATCAGTCAGGGTGCAATCTTCAGCTTCTGCCATTGCAGTTGCTACAGCTGGCTCCCACTCGTTCAGGTTAGATAAATAACCTTCTTCATCTGTTTCAAAAACTTTACCGTTTGCTTCGATAGGCATAATACAGCTCTCCTCGTTGAGAACGAAAATTAAAAATTAAAAATTAAAGCCAAGCTTGTACAGCGTCGTGCTCGGCAACCAAATCAACAAAGCCTTCGTAATCGACAACTTTGATACCTTCGGCCAGCTTTCCTTCGATTCCACGTGCCTGGGCATCAGGACCCAGTACGCAGAAGTTGATACCAGAAGTATTTTTGATTTTGTCAGCAACAGCATTACCTGAGGTTGCTGCATAAACACCATCTTCTATCAACAATACTGTTGAGCCACTTTTAGCCAGGTTTAGACAGGCATCTAAAGTGTTAGATTCAAAGGGAGATTTATTTACAGTATGTAATAATGACATTTTCTTATCTCCTAGAAGCTCAATAATACGTCTTGTTCATCAAGAACATCGGCCAATTCAGCACGGCTAACCAGGCGAATTGAATCTTTTTCAGCGTAATCCTCGTCCTCGTCTTCCCAAACAAGGTGTTGAAGATCATCAAGGGTAAGGCCACGTTCTTCGAGTGATTCTTTCTCGATGTAAATTTTAGTTACTTCGTAATCACCCAGAGCACTGTATACAGGCGAGAAGTTTTTCTGGCCAATAGCTTTAGTGTCCTGTCCTTTGGTCAACTGGTAAACGCCGTCACCGATGAAGGCAAGGCTTACGTCCTGGTCGAAAGCGGCACCAATCAGTACAACTTCCAGAGATTCCAGTGCGTAAATAGTGCCATAAGGTGCTTTACGGTTGATATACATGAATTTCTTAGCCATGGTATTTCCCCTTATGCACCGAAAACGATCAGGCGATCCGCTTCAATTCCGGCTTCGATCAACTGACCCAAACCTGAAATGCGGAAACCCTCTGAAATGTTGTTGGCATCTTTACCCTGACGATTCATTTCATCTTCGTCAATCAGGCCACGGCGTTGTGCTGCAGCAATACAAACAACCAGATCAAGATTATGTTCTTTCTGTAACTTAACCCATTCCTGAGTAATGTTACGGTCATCCTGAGGAGGAATAGCGAGTCGAGTCGCATTATTCACGCCGTCGTGATAGAAGAACACGCGGAAAATTTCATGGCCCTTAGCCAGCGCAGCTTTAGTGAACTGAATCGCTGAATCAGCTGCCTGGTGCTGGTAAGGTCCTTCGTTAATTTGAAGTGCAAATTTCACAATGCCACCTTAGAAACGGATGTGGGTTGATGCATTCAAGCTATTACGTGCACCGCGCCAGTTATCAATGTGGTACTTGGTGAACGGAAGACCTGTCTTCTCGAAGAAACGTGGCCAGCCGATACGCTCGATCCAGTCATTAATACGCTCCCAGTCTTTCGCATCTTCTTTGTAAGCTTTTAGAATCTGCTTAACGATGGCAGTCGCTTCAGGCCAACGTGGTGGGTTGTTAGGCACGCCAGCAGCAACCAGTTTCTGGAAAGTAGGCTTGCTACGAGCATTTGAGTGGTTACCACCAACCCAGATAGCCAGTTTAGAGTGCTCAGCATCGTTGATCTGCATTGGAGGACAAGGAGGGAAACATGCACCACAGCAGATACATTTCTTCTCATCAACTTCCAGTGTAGGTTTGCCGTTAACCATTGCAGGACGAATCGCAGCAACAGGGCAGCGAGCAACTACAGTAGGACGCTCACAAACGTTTGAAACCAGGTCATGGTTGATTTTAGGTGGCTTGGTGTGCTGTACGTTAATAGCGATGTCACCCTGGCCACCACAGTTAATCTGGCAGCAAGAAGTCGTAATATGCACACGGTTAGGCATGTTTGCATTACGGAACTCGTCGATCAGCTCGTCCATCATAGACTTAACAACACCTGATGCGTCTGTACCAGGAATATCACAGTGCAGCCAACCCTGAGTGTGAGACAGCATGGTAACAGAGTTCTGTGTACCACCTACGATGTAGCCAGCGTCTTCAACAGCTTTGATCAGAGGCTCAACTTTAGCCGCATCCGCAACCATGTATTCAACGTTACTACGGATAGTGAAGTGAATGTAGCCATCGGCAAAGTTATCACCGATATCACAAAGTGTACGCAGGCTGAAAATATCCAGAATACGTTGTGTACCAACACGTACAGTCCAGATTTCGTCACCGCTATAGGCTACGTGACGCAGAACGCCGGGGCGTGGGTGCTCATGATATTTCCATGCGCCGTAGTTTTTGCGCATAACAGGGTGCATATACTGGAATGCGTCAGGGCATCCAGATTCAATGGGTGAACGAGGTTTATCACTCATGGTTATTCCTCAAATAATTTTCTAAATAAGTTATTTAGAAGGGGGCATTAGCCCCCTCCGTGTTATTTTTAATTAAAGCTTATGCGTTAGCCGCTTCTTGCTTGCGCTCGAACCACTTAACAGCTTCGTCATCCCAGCCATCCATACGGATATATGAGCTCTGACGTGGGTTGTTAACCATGTTTGGATCAACTTCCAGATCATAGTCAACACCTTCAAGGAAGTTCACCAGACCGATACGCTCGATCATCTCACCGCAGCGCTCGTGCTCAAGGCCGTTTTCAGCCCAGAAATCAATGATTTCTTCAGCAAGCTCAACCAGGCTTTCGTAATCTTCTTCTGTTTCCAGTTTCTTGAATGGAATAACAACAGTACCCATCAAGTCACCAATCTTCAGCGTGCGTTTACCACCAATCAGGATGGTTACGCCTTTGTCATCACCAGGGTGAAGTGCTTTAGGCATTACGTTCAGGCAGTGCATGCAACGTACACAGTTGTGGTTATCAACAGTCAGTGTGTCGTCGTCGTTTAGAACCAGTGCATTGGTTGGGCAACGTGTAGTAACGTTATCGATAATGTACTGACGGCCTTTGGCAGCAACGTATGCCTTAACTTCAGCCTGATCAACTTTCATTTCGTCGCGCCATGTACCGATTACGGCCATGTCAGCACGCTCAATGGCGTTCTGGCAGTCGTTAGGACAACCTGAAACTTTGAATTTGAATTTGTAAGGCAGAGCAGGACGGTGAACGTCATCAGTAAAGTTGTTTACCAGGTGACGGTGGATACCATGCTCGTTTGCACATGACATTTCACAACGTGAAGCACCAACGCATGACATAGCAGTACGTACACATGGACCAGCACCACCAAGATCCCAGCCGTATTCATTGATCTCATCAAAGAAATGCTGAGTACCTGCAGTGTCAGTACCGATGAACATGATGTTACCAGTCTGGCCGTGGAAAGTTTGCAGACCTGAGCCCCATTTTTCCCAGCTGTCGCCCAACTGACGCAACATAGCTGTTGTGTAGTGGTTACCAGCAGGTGGCTGTACACGAATAGTGTGGAATTCTTTAGATGCAGGGAAAGCAGAAGCTACTTCTGAGAAGCGAGGGATAATACCACCGCCATAACCAAATACTGATACGGTGCCGCCTTTCCAGTATCCTTTACGGGTTTCGTAAGAATGCTCAAGCTGGCCGAGAAGGCTGCTTGTTACTTCCTGGATGCGCTCACTAGGGTGCTCATCACGAAGTCTTTTGATACCAGAAATAAAACTGGGCCATGGTCCTTCTTCAAGGACGTCCAGCATTGGTGTTTCATAAATCTTTTTGGCCATGGATTGTCTCCTGTTGTATCGCCATTTTTCTGATCTATACGATCAGAGTATGAGTTTTGGTCGAAATCGGGGAACCGATTGTATTCCCAAATCAATCTGTTCTCAATATCTCCACCGGTAATGATTTGCCATCACCCATGGGGAAATTTATGGGACGAGAGTGTAGGCGTGCCGGGCAAATGGATAAACCCTACCCTTGGGGGAGGGGAGTAAGCCCGTCTTACCCCCAAAGGGATAGAGTTTTTTTTATTTTTTTGAAGATTTCTATAATGAGTAGCATAAATTCAAAAAAATAAGTCATTTACCCCTTGAATATGGCCTGTATATATAAGGTATAAAATCACCAGCACCTGCCTGCAAAGTATGCTTGCCCTTAGGTGATATTGTCTTTCAGCGCGAATGCCCCCATCCTTGGTCACCTTTGCCGCAGCCTGACTATTGTATGACAAACCCTGATACCAAGCATAAGCATATTAAAACGTACAACCCTGCAAAGGTTTTCGAGCTGAGCTATGCAACGGATTACGAGAACTGGCGCCAGCATAAGTTCAATGTCAGGCCGCGTGATGCTGAGGCATTGAAAGTGGCGATTGAGGACCCATATTTACTCAGTAAGGCTGAAATTCAGGCTATTACTGGTTTATGCAAGGATACGGGCATGGCTATCTATCAGTTGCATGACCCGATGATGCAGGATAAAACGCTGGTGCATGCCATTGGCAGACAGTTAGGCCTGTCTTCACTGGATGGTAACCTGAGGTCGGATGAGGATAATGTGAGTAGCCTGCAGGTGCGCTCGCAGCAGGGTAACCAGTATATTCCGTACACCAATAGGCCGTTGAGCTGGCATACGGATGGTTACTATAACGCACCGGACAGGCAGATTCGGGCGATTATCCTGCACTGTGTCAGCCCTGCCCCGGAGGGTGGTGTCAGCCGGCTGCTGGATCACGAGTTACTCTATATATATTTACGTGATGAAAACCCGGCATGGATTGAGGCCTTAATGCACCCACAGGCCATGACGATACCGGCCAATACAGAAGAGGGTGCAGAGATACGTGGTGCCATGACCGGACCGGTGTTTTCGGTTGATCAGGCCACGGGTAGCCTGCATATGCGCTACTCGGCGAGAAAGCGAAACATCGAATGGCGTGATGATAAGACCACGCAGCAGGCGGTAGCACGAATTAATACCCTGCTGGTGGATGACAGCATCACGTTCAGGCACAGGCTAGATGCAGGTCAGGGTATTATCTGCAAAAACATACTGCACAATCGCACCGGTTTTGAAGATAGTGAAACGCAGCAACGGTTGATGTATAGAGCGCGATATTACGATCGCATTGCCGAAACCGGCATGCTGGAACAGATTTAATGAAAGAGGATGTATAAGAATGCTTTGGTTGAGTGAAGTCATGTTGCAGGGGCAGGATATTGAAA
>JAOUPA010000057.1 GCA_029880105.1 Gammaproteobacteria bacterium | reverse complement strand
AAGCTTCGAAGATTTGAAAAAAGAGCTGGTTAAGAGAGCAAAGCAGGGCGAGCTGTTTTTTCAGATGGATGTCAAACCGCCCTATCCAGATACGCCGAACGACTGGCAGGACAAGCTGGAAGCGGCGTTCACCGCCAGAATTGAGCAGGAATAGACTATGCTTTGGGAAGATGAAGACAAAAAACCTGACTATGTGATCCCCGATAATGTGGTGGACCTGTCATTCAAGATCAGTTGCAAACAATTACCGACCATGCACGCCTGGGAGCTGTCGCAGGCTATACATGAAATCCTGCCCTGGTTGGCCGATGAGCCCGAAATAGGTATTCATCAAATACACGGTGCGACCACCGGCAATGGCTGGGAACGCCCCGCCGATGGCGAACTCATGCACCTGCCGAAACGTACCCGTATGAATATGCGTGTACCCCGTAGCCGTCTTGAAGATACCATGGTGCTGGTTGGTAAAAAAATCGATATTGCCGGCTACCAGGTCGAGATTGGGCCGGCCTCTGAAAAAAGGCTGAACCCCCTGGGAACGCTGTTTGCTCGTTATGTCGTGGTACCGGAAGGTCTGGGTGAAGATGGTTTTATGCAGTGGGTAGTCGACGAGCTGGCCGGACGAGATATCCGGCTCCGGAAAATGCTCTGTGGTATCACCCATACCATCCATACGCCCGAAAAGCCCGTCGAAACACGCAGCCTGATGATGGCCGACCTGGACAAGGCGGCTTCGATTTCCCTGCAGGAACAGGGCATTGGCGAGCACCGCCACATGGGCTGCGGTATTTTTATGCCACACAAGGGCATCAAGGCCGTGGGCGAGACCGAAGACAAATCGCATTTTTCAGGTACTTAGCAATTTTTCACAAAATACCCCTTTTGAGTAGCTGGAAACTTGTTTTTATCTGATTTAATATGCCGCCTCGAAATTTTTAAGCGTTTCATTTTAGACAGATAAAAGGGTAAAAATACTATGGCACTTGAATCAGTTGAAAGAACAGCAAACGGTTATTTGGTTAATGCCAGTGACTGGAATGAAGAAATCGCTGCAGAGCTCTTCGCTGAAGAGGGCATTGAGCCCACAGAAAAACACTGGGATGTCGTTAGATACGTTCGTGAGCAGACTCTGGCAGGTGATGAGCCTAATGAGCGCGGCATCATGAAAGCTATGGGCAAACTCTGGGGCGAGAAGGTCTCTTCCAAGGATATGTATGAAATGTTCCCACTGATGCCTTCAAAACAGGGCCTGAAAATCGGTGGTTGCCCACAGAGCACACGTAAAGGCGGTTATTAATCCATCTTACCCTTATGGGGTATATGGGTTGTTTTCTGGTCGGTGCTAGAATCCGACCACAATTTAGAAAGTCGGCATAAGCTGGCTGTTCAACAAAGGTAAAAGTTATGAGCACTAAAGCAGAGAAAATCAAAGAAATGCTGGCTATGCAGAAGATGTTTATGGAAAAAGAGCGTGCTGGCGGCGTTAGACAGGAAGAGTACTTCACTCCAGAAGCTGGTTCAGAGTTAGACGGTTACCGTCAGAAATACCGTGACCTGGCTATGGAAGTAGTCGACATGGCTCACGCAGAAGCAGGTTCAGAGCGTTAAGATCTGCCGTTGAGGCGAAAGCCTCGGCTTTAGAAATATAAAAAACCGCACCTCGCTATGTGAGGTGCGGTTTTTTTGTGCCTGTTAATTTATTTGGTCGTTAGCAATCAAGATTTTTGCGCTAGTACATGGCATAAATGAGAGAAAAACCGGAGTGTGCAGTTGGCACATGAGGATTTTGAGCGAATTTATAACGCAGCAATAGCGCAAAAAGATGATTGCTAGGTATCAGACCACATTCGTACCAGGTTGATATAAGTATTACTGACCAGTTCCGTCACCTCGGTACCGTTTGCCTTGTCGATCAGAATATCACGGGCCTGTGATAGTTTATAAAGTAGCTCGCGCTTTGCCGGGTCTTTAACCATGCTCTGTAGCCAGGTGACGGCAACGATGCGCTCACCACGGGTGACCTCAGCCACGCGGTGTGTGCTGCCAGAGGGGTACATAATGGCGCTACCGGCTTCGAGTTTGGCCTTCTGTTCACCAAATGGTGTCTGCACCACCAGTTCACCGCCCTCATAGTCCTCGGGTTCATTCAGGAATACGGTAATCGACAGGTCAGTGCGGTAACGCTGGCCAACCGACCCCATGATCGGGTCGTCAACGTGGCTGCCGTAGGCCATGCCCTTGCCGTATTTGGCGTAAAAGGGCGCAGCAATCTTCAGGGGGAACGCTGCAGCGAGATAGGTTGGGTGCTTGATCAGTTTACCCATCACCAGGTTATTCAGCGGCTGGATGATCTGGTCACTGGCGTTCAGCTCCTGGTTGTTCTTGACACGTATTGCCTCTTCACCGGCGCTGAGCCTGCCATCGACAAAATGCCCACGGGCGAGCAGGTCGTGTACCACGCTGAGTTCTTCTTTGCTTAAAACACCCTGTAAAGTCAGTAGCATTTGTCTTTTCCGATTCAAGTATAATCACGGGCTAAAATTTCGAGTCATATTAACAGGTATAACACGGGAAAGAGCTTGATGAAACTCAATATTATCGTCGACGGTCGCACCAACGCGTTTGAAGTACCTGATGAGCTTCTAACAGAGGCGAAAGACTTTTTTGATCAGATGAATGCCGATATGGACAAGGGCTGGCAAATGAGCCGCGACTGGGTTCAAAATCCAAATGCGGAACAGCGCTGCCAGATTGCAGCCGATAAAATTCTTACCGCCATCGAAACAGAGAACGAGAAGCTGCTGGTGTTGATGGCGGCCTACATTCTCAAGACCATGCCTGGTGTACGTGGCATCAATATCGATGTCACCGGGGATATGAATGAAACTGATATCATCATGGCTGTAGAAGACAACAGCAAACCGCTCGGGCCTATTTTCTAGTTTTTTGGGATCAATAAAGGATGATGTGCCAACTTGATTCTCTACAAGCTGCCTGTTATTCTTTCTTCCATATGGTAATTAAGGATGTCGCCACGGAGCTTGTATGAAACCACTGTTTTTTTCTATTTTCCTGTTTTTATTCGCAAATTCAGCCTTTGCGACGAACCTGTGTGATACAAGTTGTAACCTCACGATTAGCTTTCCTACAGGCGGTTCTATCGAAGCAACCGAGGCTTTAACCTTGACCTTCGGTACCGATGGTGTGCTCGACCTGGGCGCGACCGGTACTATTAATACTGCAGTACAACCCTCCAGTACTGATTTTTCAGCGGGTGGTACATTAGCGCTGGCGGTGGGTGAGAGCATCACGTTTGATGTTGGTGGTTCGTTGGATTTAGGTACAGGTGGGAATTTTGATTATACAAATATAACTATAATGACTGATGGCCTGATTGAGGTTGTAGCTGTTGGCGGTGATGAAACTATTTTTCTTGGTTCATTAACTATTTCAGGTATTGCAACTGTTAACGTTTCAGGCATTGACATTACCATAGACTATCTTTCTGCTGTTGATGCTACCATTACACTTAATGCGACAGGTTCTATAGTTGATAATACAAATACACAGAACACATGTACTACTTCAGCTTCATCTGGTATGACAATCATTTCTGGCGTTTCTGATCCAGTTTTAGTCGATGCTGATTTATGCACTGTGCCAGATTCATCTGGAACTATGGTTATATCAGGAACGACAATCAGTTCATCAGGAAGTATTGCTGTAACAGGGCCGACAACTATTTCTAATACGACTCCATTAGTTACAGATGTTACTTTGAGCACTGTTTCATCGACAGTTAACACTGCCCAGGTCACAGTTTCATTGATTGACAACTCTACAGTAGCGACGCTAGATCCAGTTCAGACAACTGAAACGAGTGAAGTGACAACTGATGTTGTTTTAGTGAATTCAGAATCTGTCACGATAGAAAGTATTGATACGTCAGCAACAGGCAGCCCCAGTACGGCAGCTCAGCCAGCCTCATCTGCACAGCTTAATAGTAATATCAGTACTGAAACGGGTAATAGTTCAGGCTCGATGGGCATGTTGTCGCCCATGTTTGCTTTTTTGTTTATGTGGCTGAGGCGATTAAATAGTAATACGCTTTTTCAAACGAAAGTGCTGAATAGAGTTAAACAATAGATGGCTCTTATTTAGCAATTTATAGTTATTCTTTATATAAAAACCAACAGCCTTTTCTCGTGCGTCCAGCACAATATTTTTACATCCTTGCTGCTGGGCTTGTTCTTCCAGTGTCTCAAGTATTAATGCGCCTATGCCCAGGTTAGTATATTCAGGTGCAACCGCCATGTAACGAATCTGTGCTTCTTTCTTATTATTGAAGTGCAGGCGACCGATACCTACAACATTGTTATTTTTGTCACATGCCATGATGTGGAAACTATTGTCTTCGAACTCATCTTTTTCAGAGCCCCTTGGCTGATTCCACGGTTCGCGCAAAATACGCCAGCGTAGATCATAATAATCTTCGAATTCCTTTTCGGTTTTTGGTCGTTTAATTGTTATGTTCATCAACTTAGCCTAGTTCGTTGATTGATGAATTAAGAAAGTTGTCAGGTGTGTGCAAGACGCGAAAAAGCGATGTTTTAAATGCGGAGTTTATATGCGAATAAATGAGTACTTTAAAATATCGTTTTGACAAAGTATGGTGTCACCTGATGGCTTTCGAAAAGTATTAAGCGAAAACGACCCACGTCGTTGCAATATATTTTACGCCTTTCTCAACTGTCACAGCTCTATGTTCATGCGTCCAGAACGGTGGGAACAGCACCAGCTTGCCGGCCTCGGGTGTGATCTTGATTTGCTGCAAGGAAAACTCGGTTTCTCCGCCGGGGCCCTCGACATCGTTGAGGTACCAGAGCGCGACCAGTTGCCGGTTACTGAATTCGTGGCTGCCGCTATCGATGTGCCAGTGATAAAACTCGCCTTCCTTATAGCGTTGCAGATTGTAGCCCATGTCCTTGAACGGGCCCTTGAAGAAAGGGTAGGTCTCACGAAATTCCTGTATCGCTATACTTAGCGAGCGAAACAACTCGCGGTCGAGGTCTTTCCAGTTTTCCTTGCCGCTGGTGACAAGGTCGGTGGTGTGCTTGATACTGCGATCCTTCGAAACGGTCTGGCCGACGCGGCCTTCGTATTGTTCGTCTTCACTGACCTCGAAACGGCGAATCATTTCTGCACACACGTCTTTCGGCAGGGCGTCTTTCTTCTCGAATATAAATGTGTTGGCTTTGACTTCGTGGATAGTCTTCAGCGGTATCTTTCCGGTTTCAGTTTCCATAATAACTATTAAAGGTACCTGGCTTACAGGTAGCTGGCGTTGATCAGTGATTCAATATGCGTACTGCATTTTTCTTTGTGCTGATTGTGCAGGCTGAGCATTTGAGTTGCAATGTTTTGCCAGTGCAGGGCGCTATTTTTTACCGCCTGTTGTAATGGTTCGATATCGTTGCTGGTTTTCCAGTCCTGGTATGCTGTCTGCAGGGATGGAAAGATATGCAGGCGCATGGGTGTCAGGTTGGCGAAATAAAAATGAATCGAGGCGCGGTTGTTCTGTTCGATCAGCGCCGGCAGGGTGGAGATGGCATCGGCCAGGTGGTCGCGCAGTGCCCGCGCCATAATCTCGGCCTGGGTGAAAATAATGTCCTGCATCATATCGCCCCAGCCGGGTAGTTGCTGGCCGGCACGAATCTCGCCAATCTCGTGCAGCACGGCTGATTCCAGCTCGTTGTTGGTCATCGCCTCCAGCGAAGCCTCCAGCTCGTTGTCGAAGTCGTAGCAGCGCATTGCCAGTGCCATGGCGTTTTCCGGCTGGTTCCAGCGCCAGGCCTCGATCTTTTCCCAGATCATGCGCTTGAACGACTCACGGCGGATAAAAATGGTGTTGCCCTGCGACATCGCCGGTGGCGAGGTCAGGTCACGCGCGTATTCCCTGCCGGAAATGAGGATCTGGTAGTCATGATGCTGTTCACGTCGTTCCAGTTCGGCCAGGAAAAAATGCGGTTTACCCTTCTGGCCGATACCGCCGCTATAGACCAGACCCTGTGCCAGCAGCTTCTGGTTGATCGCGGCTGAGTCAAACGGGTCGTATAGCTCACTGTCCAGCTCAAGACGGGCATAATTCTCGCCTTCGATCTTATCCCACAGGTTTTCACGCTCGGTCAGCCACTGGCCGATATCGTCGGTAGAGAGCGCCTGCCGGTAGGCGAAGGTTTTTTCCCAGCGATAATATTCACGCATTTTCAGCAGGTAGATGCACAGCGTATAATTACCGGCGTACCGCGCATCCGAAATGTGGCAGTTGTGCTGGATGCTTTGCTGTAGCTGGCTGTATTCGTGCTGCATTGTGTGAAACCTGTAATAGGTAGGTTAATTCCCGACCAAAACAGTATACTATTCGCTGTTGATGCTTACACCCGTAAATTTCGGGTCTTTAATACAGATTGGTGAGAGTGTTTTGTGAAAATCAGAGTAAAAAGTAAGTGGAATGACAAAAGCCGTGAGCGTAGCGCTGAAGAGGTGGGTAGTGCGCTGGGCTTCAACCTGTGGCGTATCGCCGGTGCCAATGTGCTGCATCTGGAGAATGAAGGCTTCCAGACCGACACCTATAACCAGCGACTGGATGTAATCGCCGAGCTGCTGGGTTTTTTCGTGCACGTGGTCGACCGTATGATCTCTGAGAAGGAGTACACAGAAGATGCCCGCCGCGACTTGATCACCGCGCTGGCGTTGAACCTGGCCAAAACCATGCACGATAACCGCATGGATGTGAATGAGGACAAATCGGTGGACTACAAAGGCCAGTTTATCCAGGTGCTAAATGAACGTATGGCCGAATACGCCGGTTTTGCCTACGACGGCAACGAGCCGGGTTTCCAGATGAAGAGGCGTTGTGGTGAGCATGTCACCGAAGTCATCGGTGAGAAGGACAAAAAGTGGGTGACCGAGCAGATCATGAGTATCGAGATACCCGATGCATTGAAGACCTTTAAAAGAGTAGCCCGAGATCTGATTTAAGGAATCTTATCTAACTACTGAAGTCTATACAGGATTATAAAAACTCAAGGAATACAAAGTTGAAAAAATATCTGATTTTGTTAATAGGGCTATTGATTGCCTCTAATGCTATCGCGCATGGCATGTCTGAAGCTGACAAGCAAAGCATTCTCAACGCCGGCTTTATGCAATTCGTTGAGCTGGGTGCTTCGCACATGCTCACGGGCTATGACCATCTGTTATTTATCTTTGGGGTTATTTTCTTTCTAACCCGATTTGTTGATATTGTTAAGTTCATTACCGCGTTTACTATCGGCCATTCCATTACACTGGTTTTTGCTACGCTGTACGAAATTCAGGCAAATTATTATTTAATTGATGCTGTAATTGCCTTAACTGTTTGTTACAAGGGGTTTGAGAACCTCGACGGTTTCAGGCGTTATTTTAAATATAATCCACCAAGCCTGATCTGGATGGTATTTGGCTTTGGATTAATCCACGGTTTTGGTCTTTCTACCCGGCTACAGCAGCTACCACTGGGCGAAGAGGGACTTGTATTAAAGATTCTCGCATTTAATGTTGGTGTTGAAGTCGGTCAGATCGTTGCGCTTTCTGCGATGCTGATTTTGCTATCAGGCTGGCGCAAGAGTGAATCGTTCAGTCATTTTAGTCGTGCTTCCAATGTGTTGTTGATTGCTATTGGTTTATTTTTATTTTCAATGCAGATGCACGGCTACCAGCATACGGTTTATCCTGATGATTTTCCTTTGAATAAAGACGACCATTCGCATGTGCATGAGGATATAAAGCAATACACTGTACCTAAGGGTTATAGTGAACCGCTTAATTTAACGAAACCTGCCCCAGTGGAAGCTGTTGTTGAGCCACCGGCTTTACCAGAGAAAAAGCCAGAGGTGCATCGACATGGGCATGGTGAGCCACATATGCATTAAGGGGGAAATAATGAAAAATATAGTCTTAATATTTTTGTTGTTCGTGACATTTGTACAAAATGCAAATGCGCATCCCGGTGGCCATGGGCCTGTTAATGAACAGCAGGCTATAGAGGAAGCAAGCTATGTTGTTGAGCAGTTTACTCTGGACGATGTTGGGTTAGGTTTTGACAAGCTGGCTAAAAGCTGGGCGCAGTTGCCTGAAGGCGCGAAGCGTGTACATAAGAAAACTGATGATTATTACATTATCAGCCTGCAGAACGAGGCGGAGGGAAGGACACTTTATATTTTGATGTCGCTAACGGGTAGTGTGTTTGATGCTAATTTCAGTGGTGACTTCCCGAAATTGATGCAGTAGGAACTGATACGGTATGGAAATAAAAAAGCCGGTGTTTCAAAACACCGGCTTTTTTGTACTGATTTCAGTAATCAGGCTTATTTTTTAGCCCAGGCACTGAAATTGTCAGCATTTCTTTCTTTGCCGTCTTCGTAACCGGCTTCATAAGCGTCAGTTACACGCTGTTCTTCGCGTGGTGGGTTCAAAACGTAACCGCCTTCCCATCCGCAGATGTAATCTGGATCAACACCAGCTTCTTCCATTTTGGTTACAGCATTGTAGTATTCTTGGTTCATGAATAAATCCTCTGTTAATTTCTGTATCCACCGTGGTTAAACGATGATTTGCTTACAATTGGAATTCGCGTCTGGTGACTAACACCAATAATGGGCGCAGATTATAACGTATTCCCACCTCAGGGTGAAAGTTCTGTTTATATCCCTTTGGGGAGGGCTGGAATGGCATATAAGAAATACTACCAATGAGAGGTATTCTCAATTAACCCTTGTATTCGGTAGCATGTGCCCCATATTGAGTATTTCGAAAGAATTATACAGAGGAAAATAATGTCCAGTGATACAGATAATGCAATGACCGATGCCGATGCGGCCTTTTCCAGCGGTATAGCGGCATTTGAGGCCAAGAATTTTGCCCAGGCGATGAGTTTTCTTGGGCCTGTGGCCGAGGCCGGCGATGCTGAGGCCCAGCACCGCTGTGCGATTATGCTGCAAAACGGCCTGGGCACAGTGGTCAACGAGAAAAAGGCCTTCCAGTATATGAAGGCCGCGGCTGAGCAGGGACATGCAGTTGCCCAGCATGGCCTGGGCTTTATGTACATGGAGGGTGAGTGCACCGAGCAAAATGGCCCCGAGGCCGTCAAATGGTTCGAGAAGGCGGCTGAGCAGGGTCTGGTTGGCTCACTGACGACGCTGGCCATGATGTACGAAGAAGGCAAGGGGGTTGAAAAAGACCCTGCCGAGGCGAAACGTCTCTATAAGCTTGCAGGTTTTGACCAGCAGTAGTTCTTCCCTATAAATTTCCACAAGTAGTAGTTATGCGTCCAGCCCACCTATTAACAGTCATCGAAAAAGAATTCTCCAGTGCAGACAGCGGTCACCATACCCCGGTGATGCTCTGGGGGCCACCCGGTGTTGGTAAATCACAGATGGTGGCACAGATTGCCGCTCGTCACGAGGTACCACTGATCGATATCCGCCTGTCGCAGATGGAGCCCAGCGACCTGCGAGGAATTCCATTTCGTGTCGAAGAGTTCGTTGAGTGGGCTGTGCCCTCGATGCTACCCAATTTAAAGCGACATGGTGAACGCGGTATCCTGTTTCTCGATGAAATTACCTCGGCGCCACCGAGTGTCTCGGCGGCTGCCTACCAGCTGATTCTGGATCGCAAGCTGGGCGAGTACGAAGTGCCAGAAGGCTGGGCCATCATCGCCGCCGGTAACCGACAGGGTGACCGTGGTGTCACCTACAGCATGCCAGCACCACTGGCGAACCGCTTCTCGCACTATGAGGTGGAAATCAATCTCGATGACTGGGTCGCCTGGGCCTATGCCAATGGTATCGATGAACGCATCATCGCCTTCCTGCGTTTCCGCCAGGACCTGTTATTCGAGTTCGATCCCGCACAAAATCCGGTTGCCTTCCCATCACCGCGTTCCTGGGAATTTGCCCACCGTGCACTGCAGAAATTTGATGAATCGAATAATTTACTGTTGGGTGCACTTCAGGCTTGTGTCGGCAAAGCGGCCGGTATTGAGGTCAAGGCCTTTGTTGATAGCCTCGATCAGATGCCAGACCTTGATGCAATTGTAAAAGGTGAAGAGGTGCCAACGCCCAAAGAAATTGATCTGCAGTACGCCGTTGCAACTGCTCTGGTTGGCCGTGCGATTCGTGCCAAGGAAACCGATGATGCCATGACCGTGCACGGCAATATTCTCAATTACGCCAGTCGTTTTCCACAACGCGAGATGGGTGTGATGATGGTCTCGGATATGCACAGGGCAGTGGGGCAGGATATTTTTGCGGTGCCGGAATTTACGGCGTGGGCGGATAAGATCGCAGACATTATGTTGTATTAAAAATCTTTTCACCGCAGAGGCGCGGAGGCGCAGAGGAAAATAATATGGATGTTAATGATGTAACTGAAATTATTATTGGCTCAGCTATAGATGTGCATAAGGTATTGGGTCCAGGATTGCTAGAGTCAGCCTATGAAGAATGTTTGTGCTACGAATTAAATTTACAGGGGATAGAAGTTCGTCGCCAGGTTAGTCTGCCAGTTATTTATAAAGAGGTAAGCCTGGATGCAGGGTATAGACTGGATTTAATGGTTGAAAATAAAGTAATTGTAGAATTGAAAACAGTGGATAAGCTAATGCCAATTCATGATGCGCAGTTATTAACGTATATGAAGTTAATTAACTGCTCTGTCGGTTTGTTAATTAATTTTAATGTCCCAGTGCTGAAGCAGGGTATCAGAAGAAAAGTTTTAAATTATGTCGGTTAACAAAAAAAGATTTTCTCTGTGCCTC
>JAOUPA010000266.1 GCA_029880105.1 Gammaproteobacteria bacterium | reverse complement strand
GTCGAGACGGTCCATGTAACCAATACTTTGATTATAAGGCTTGCTCTCAGCCAGTTTTTCTGTGGCACGATGCAATAAACCTACGTGCGGGTCGGCACGTTGTATAACCTCACCATCCATCTCCAGAACAAGGCGTAATACGCCGTGAGCTGCTGGATGTGCAGGGCCGAAATTCAGTGTGTAATTACGAATTTCAGGCATTATATTTTTTCCTCATTCGCCGCAGGCGTTTCTTTTTCAAAACGATCATCGTGACGGATGACACGTGGCACCAGTACACGCGGCTCAATGCTAACAGGCTGATAAACTACACGCTTCTGTTCTTCGTCGTAACGCATTTCAACATGACCTACCAGTGGGAAGTCCTTGCGGAAAGGGTGACCGACAAAACCATAGTCAGTGAGTATGCGGCGCAAGTCAGGGTGACCTTCAAAGATGATACCGAACAGATCAAAGGCCTCACGCTCAAACCAGTTGGCCGATGACCAGATACCCACCACCGAGGGCACTACCGGGGTATGCTCACTTTCACAATAAACACGCACACGTAATCGAATATTATTCGAGACCGACATCAGGTGATAAACCACGGCAAAACGTGGGCGGGCATGACTGACGTACGCAGGCTCATCACCAAAACGCAGACGGGCATTCACCGATGAATCAACAGCGCGACTAAAACCGGTGGCTGATGATTTTTCAGTACTCCATTCACTGCTACCATACTCGGAGTAATCTACGCCACAGGCATCGATCAACTGATCGAAGGCAAATTGCCTGTCATCACGCAGCGTTTCACAGGCACTGAGTAAATCCGATGCAGCAACCTCAATAGTCACTTCATTACAGGCAACCACATTAGCCTTTAACTTGGCACCAAATACCTGTTGCAGGCGATCAGATAATTGTTGAATTCGTGTCGACATCAGGATTCCTGTTACTGGCGGGCAATGGTGCTGGTGCGGCGAATCTTGTTCTGCAATTGCAGAATGCCATACAGCAACGCCTCTGCAGTTGGCGGGCAGCCGGGAACATAAATGTCCACAGGCACAATGCGGTCACAACCACGTACCACCGAATAGGAATAATGATAATAGCCACCACCATTAGCACATGAGCCCATGGAGATCACCCAACGGGGCTCGGCCATCTGATCGTAAACTTTGCGCAGGGCAGGGGCCATTTTGTTGCACAGGGTACCGGCAACAATCATAACGTCAGACTGGCGGGGACTGGGGCGAAAAATAATACCGAATCGGTCGAGGTCATAACGTGAGGCACCTGCCTGCATCATTTCTACCGCACAACAGGCCAGACCAAAAGTGACTGGCCATAAAGATCCAGTACGCGCCCAGTTGATCAGTGAATCAGCTGACGTGGTTAAAAAACCCTGCTCCAGCTTACCTTCTATTCCCATTCCAGCGCTCCTTTTCTCCACTCGTAGATAAAACCAATCACGAGGATACCGAGGAATATGCCCATAGCAATTAGGCCGAACATACCAATTTCATCCAGCACAATGGCCCACGGAAAAAGGAAGGCGATTTCCAAGTCGAAGATGATAAAAAGGATGGCGACCAGATAGTAACGCACGTCAAATTTCATGCGTGAGTCTTCGAATGCCTCGAAACCACATTCAAATGGAGAGTTCTTGGCCTCATTAGGTTTGTGAGGCGCCAGCAAGTACCCACCCAGAAATATCGGAAAGATACCGATAAATAACCCTATGGCGAGAAAAACCAGTACCGGCAAATAATTCTCTAACATTTCAACTCCACGAAATCAGCGCCTTTCAGCAAGTCTCGTTGTATTTTTATAGTTATTAACAATCCCTGCGGGGCACTCTACCAGAACACCATGTTCCTCACCAAATTTGGTGCCGATGGCCGGACTCGAACCGGCACAGCTTTCGCCACTACCCCCTCAAGATAGCGTGTCTACCAATTTCACCACATCGGCTGTATTCGTTTTAGCTCGATTACTCCGCTGGCGGCGGTAGTTCGCTTGCAGCAGGCGCATCCGCTGCGGCAGGTACATCACTTTCAGCGCCCGCTTCCGCAGCTACTGGCACACTGCTATCTAACATCTCTTTGGCCTGCTCTGACTCAACACCCACCCCTGTACTCATCTCAATTGCATCAACCACACTGGTCGGAGTATCACGGTTCGCAGCCAGGTAGGCCAGGGCAAGGCTATTAATAAAAAAGCCAGTCGCAAGAATGGCCGTGGTCTTGCTCAGGAAATTGGCTGAACCACTGGCACCAAACATTGAGGATGCACCGCCACCAAAAGTTGCGCCTTCACTCGCACCCTTTCCCTTCTGCAACAACACCAGGGTAATAATAGCCAGCGCCAGACAAACATGTACAATCAGTAAAATAACGTCCACTATAATTTTCCTTT
>JAOUPA010000265.1 GCA_029880105.1 Gammaproteobacteria bacterium | reverse complement strand
ATCTTCCATTGCGGGATACAGAATTTCTTCGACAACCGGGCTGAGCCGATGAATTTCATCGATAAATAAAACATCGTGCGGCTCTAGATTAGTCAACAGCGCAGCAAGATCACCGGGGCGCTCCAGCACAGGCCCAGAAGTTGAATGCAGCGTTGCATTCATCTCATTGGCGACAATGTGCGCCAGCGTAGTCTTGCCAAGACCAGGCGGTCCAAAAAACAGCAGGTGATCAAGCGCCTCACCCCGACCTTTTGCCGCAGGAATAAAAATCTCCAATTGCTCGGTAACTGCAGGCTGACCCTGGTAATCCTTGAGTAAATGCGGTCGAATCGCACGATCTATAGCTACTTCGTCATCAGATTGCTTACCGGTAATAATACGCTGCTCTGTCATACTGTGCCTTTTAGCGCTGCCTTAATAATGGCTTCAGTCGTTAAGCCCTCGGTATCAAGAACACGCACCATCTGGCTGGCCTCCTGTGCCTTATACCCTAGTGAGATCAGGGCACTGACCGCATCGCTGACTGGGCTTGCAGCTGTTTTCAACCCTGCAACACCTGCCGCATTTGGCAGAACTGCAGCAACCTCTTTCGCCAGACGGTCGCGCAACTCGACTATCAAACGTTCTGCCGTTTTTTTACCCACACCTGGCAAAGCCGTCAGCGCCTTGGCATCGTTTTCCATAACGCAGCGGGTGAATTCTTCTGCCGTAACACCGGAGAGGATGGTCAGGGCCAGCTTTGGGCCAACACCATTAATCCTGATCAGGTCTCTGAATAACTGGCGCTCTGACTGGCTATAAAAGGCGTAGAGTAGTTGCGCATCCTCGCGTACCACCATGTGAGTATGCAGCGTCACTGCTTCACCGGTCGCCGGCAATTGATAAAAGGTCGACATCGGCGCTTCAAGCTCATAACCTACACCGTGCACATCGACCAATAGTTGCGGTGGCTTTTTTTCCAGCAGCGTACCGCTCAATCGTCCAATCATACCCAGCGCCCCCGGCGAGAGCCGTGCACAATACCGATCTTGCGGACATGAGAATGATTAGCGTGGCACATGGCTATGGCCAGTGCATCCGCTTCATCACTCTGTAATTTTTGCTCCAGTCCCAGTAATTTCTGCATCATCTGTTGTATCTGTTGTTTGTCTGCGGCGCCTGTACCGATCACCGCTTTCTTAATGGCACGTGGCGTATACTCATCGACCGGCAGCCTAGCATGAACACCTGCGCATATCGCCGCCCCCCTGGCCTGTCCCAGTTTGAGTGCAGAATCCACATTGCGATTAACGAACACCTGCTCAATCGCCATTGTCTCCGGCCTCCATTCCTCTATCACCCTGCTCACTTCCTGAAAAATCATACCCAGACGCTGTGGCAAATCTTCGCCTTCAATCGAGAGAAAACCACTGGTCACATAACTATGCCGAAAACCATCGGTGTCGAGAATACCGTAGCCTGTCACGCGAGAGCCTGGATCAATACCAATAATTCGTATTTTAGTTTTCAAAGCGCTATTAGTGGTTTTGTACTTTTTTATAATAATCAATTAGTTACTACGAAAGACTAAGTATTCTCTGGTCTGAAAAACTTGTAGTATTGTGTGTTTCTCACAGGCCGTCCATCCTTGCCTACAGTTGAATCGCAATTATGACATTTTCACACTACTTGACAAAAAAAACTCACATCTTTTGAAAGATATCGAGAAAACACAAAATCTGTCTATTTGAAAATCCCCAAACGCCATTTCTTTTTGACTTTAATGCCTCGCTCTGCAAGCTCCGCAATATCCTCATCATCCAGATAGCCAGACAAGCCATGAGCGAGTTCTGCTATATAAGGTGCGTAGTTGTGCCATCTTTTTCTGGAACTGGTATATATAGGCTGGCGTGCCTGCCATGCGCTTGCTGTTACAATGGCTCGTGAATCCTGATGAAAATCAAGACACTTGTCGCTCCATGACAGACCACAAAATTCTATAATTCGACGACTTTGCAATTCAAAATCGACAATTAAATCCTCGTATTGCACATCAAGGATTTTTCCTTCAGGCAACAGTTTTTTCCAGTAATCGATAGCATCTCTATATAAATGATATTTTCTAATCAACCATTGGGTATCATAGGTGTCATGCTCGTAGGCAAAAGCTTGGAAATAGCATGACAGACAGACATCGAGCGGATTACGCATCACATTAATAATCCGTGCATTTGGAAACAATATATGAATCAATCCAAGATTCAGGTAGTTACTAGGCAATTTATCAGTAATGCGAACAGCATCACCATTACCTGCCATATTTTCCAGCACTTGCAAATAATCATTTGCATATCCAGCCAGCATATCTTTACTCAATGTCTTTGCCTTACTCAGAGATAGAGCACCATCGACATAACAAATATCTGAGTGTATTTTTGTA
>JAOUPA010000074.1 GCA_029880105.1 Gammaproteobacteria bacterium | reverse complement strand
TAAGGATTAAATCCAGGTCGTTGTTAACATAATTACTTAGAGTAAAACTATAAGCTGCTGACTCGGCGACGAAAACAAAGAAGTCGTAAGGATCAATCTGGTCATTGACTGTACCTTTGAGCTCGGCAGGAAATATCAGCGCCTGTGCCTGAGCTTCGTAGTCATTAGGTTCGATATCATCACCTGTGCTAGTCGGAATAGTAGCCGTAGAACAACTTGGTGCAATACCACTGGCAGTCAAACTACCGCCGGTAGCGCTGTTGATTTCAAAATCAATATCCGAGATATCAAAGAAAATATTGCCGATACAGGCAATTTTTATTCTTGCAGTGTTGGTATTCCCATTCGGTAAGTTAATATACTGACTACCATCATTGGCCGTACTTCCACCAACCAGGCTAGTATAGGTCTGACCACCATCGATGGATAATAGAATATCCACATTGCTACAATTAATTGGCGCCTGATTGGTACAGGCTGTATTCCACTCAATGAGCTGTGGTAAGCCCGGATTGAGATTAACATTGGTATTAGGCTGGATGATTTCAAATGGCCCAGCGTTACCATTGACAACCACCTGCATGTCATCTTCATCAACACCACCGTTGTTATCACGTACGGTCAGACGGAAATTGAGTATGCGATTTTCTGTGGGCAGGGTTTCTGCTTTCGCGGCATAAGGATCAGCATTAGTACCCAGCAATGTGGCCATAGCAGGCAAGGTGCGCTCACCTGCTACCGTAGGCAAATAAGAGCGGAACAGTGCATTGCTACCGATATCGGTGCCGTGGGTACTGGCACTCGTGGCGGAACCTACATCCACCTGATCCCACTGATAGGTCAGATTATTTAGGGGTGTATCAGTATCGTCGGCTGAGCCGATTAAGACAAAGGGCGTACCTCCAGGAATGATATAGTCCTGGCCTGCGTTGGCCACAGGTGCCTCCTGGCTAGCAACTGGGCCAGAACAGATCTTGCCATCACCGTAGCGTGTATATTTAATGATTTCTGCGATGCTACCCGCATGAAACATGGCATCAGTGCCCACTGCAATATTTTCATCACCACCTGTAATAGGGTTGTTGCATAACCCTGCGTATCCCATGATGGTTGCTCCACTACCTGGTTCATACGCCGTTGCTGGGTTACGATTACCTGCACAGCTACCGGTAGTACCATTAAAACTGTGATCTGCTCCAAGCTGATGGCCGATTTCATGGGCAACGATGTCAATGTAGAATGGGTCGCCAGTTGGATTACTAAGCCCTGAAACACCCTGCGCCTTGTAACCGGGATAACAGGCCACGCCGAGCGAGGCTAGCCCACCGGGATCAATACTAAAGACATGGCCTATGTCGTAATTATCTGAACCAATAACTCCATCAAGGTTGCTCTGATTATCAGTGAGCGTTTGTGAAGGATCTGTTGGATCAGTATAAGGATCGTTCAACGGATTGGTATAGATAACGTTAGTACCACTGACCAGAACGAGTTTGATCGCCAGGTCTCGTTCATAAATACCGCTAATGCGATTGATGGCAGTAGCAATTTCATTGAATGCCGTTATTGCATTCCCACCAGCAACCCGCTGTGTATATTCACCTGTGGCTGCTACTGCGATACGGTAGCTAATAAATTCGTTCAGACCAGTACGCGCTGCGGCAACAAACTCGGCAGTTTTAAATTCAGCCAGTGGACTTGTAGCTCCCGAAGTTGCATTGGATGATTTTCCCTGCACGCCACAGGAGAATTCTTTCTTCGCATTACTCACATAATCGTGTTTGTAATAGCTGTAGTATTCCTGTTGCCCTGATACCACAACTGGATCGATAAAGACTTCACCACCGGGTGTGAACAAATAACCATGAAAACCATTAGGGCCAATATCGAGTCGACCGTTAATGCTGGCATCGTTTGTCGCGATCGCTCTGTATGTTTTTATCTGCGGAAACTGTGCGGACAGTTCAGCGGCCATTATCGGTGATTCAACAATATTGAATACCTGCTGTCGGCCATCCGGCATAGGCAGTTCGATTTGCGCGCTGCCGTTAGTTTTTGCCGCCTGCCCTGCTGTGGGTAAATCAGCCGAAGACAATACTGACTGCAACTGCACATGATCAACCTGAAGCTGCCTTGTATGGATATATTTATTATTGGCCTGAGCAGGCAACTCCGACCATAATGGTATGGCGATTACTGTTTGTGAATACAGTAACGTAAGAACTAAAAGATAAATTTTTGTACGGATATCCATAACCTGATTTTGAACTCTGTTTAGCACAAACTGCAACCCCGCCATCATGTGAATTTTGCAGGGTTACAATTTGAATTTTCGAAACAGAACGTTGATGATTAGTTGCCGAAAGGATGATTCAGAATAATGGTCTCATCACGCTCGGGGCCGGTTGAAATAATATCAACTGGCACACCGACGATTTCTTCCATACGCTTCAGGTATTTTTTCGCGTTTTCTGGCAGCGCATCATATTCGCGCACACCGACGGTTGATTCAGTCCAACCGGGCATTTCTTCGTATACTGGCTGACACTGTTCAATCGCATCTGCGCCCAGCGGTGGTAGTTCCAGCATATCGCCGTTGTATTTATAACTGGTACACAGTTTCAGCGTTTCCAGACCATCAAGCACGTCAAGCTTGGTGATACACAGGCCGGTGAGGCTGTTGATTTGTGCAGCGCGACGTAGCGCAACACCATCGAACCAGCCACAACGACGACTACGGCCTGTGGTTGCACCAAATTCATGACCGACGGTACCAAGGTGTTCACCAACATCGTCAAATAGCTCTGTTGGGAATGGCCCAGCACCAACGCGTGTCGTGTATGCCTTGGTAATACCAAGCATGTAATCAAGATCACCCGGACCGATTCCGCTACCGGTACATGCACCACCCGCAGTGGTGTTCGATGAGGTTACATAGGGATAAGTGCCCTGATCAATATCAAGCAGTGTACCTTGGGCACCTTCGAACATGATGTTCTTGCCTTCTTTACGGTAGCCATCGAGCAGTGCAGGAATATCTGCAACCATAGACAGCAGCCTTTCACGGTAACCAAGGACTTCTTCAAGCACTTCTTCGTAGCTAACTTCATCTGCCTTGAAATAATGTTTCAGACTGAAGTTGTGGTACTCCATAACGCCAGCCAGTTTTTCCTTGAACGCCGCTTCATCACTCAAATCGGCCAGACGAATACCACGACGAGACACCTTGTCCTCATAACAGGGGCCAATGCCACGACCAGTAGTGCCAATGGCCGTTTTACCACGTGCAATTTCACGCGCCTGGTCGAGCGCTATGTGATAAGGCAAAATCAACGGACAGGCCGCAGAAATTTTAATGCGCTCGCTGGCAGGTATACCACGTGCCTCCAGTTCTTCCACCTCTTTGAACAGTGCTGAAGGTGACAGCACAACGCCATTTCCGATCAGGCACATTACACCTTCTCGTAACACACCAGAAGGAATCAGGTGCAATACAGTTTTCTGTTCACCGATCACCAGTGTATGGCCTGCATTGTGTCCACCCTGAAAACGTACCACTGCAGCAGCGCGATCCGTCAACAGATCTACAATTTTACCTTTACCTTCATCGCCCCACTGACTGCCGAGCACGACAACATTTCTTGCCATGGTTTAAAACCCTTTAGTAATTACTTGGAATTTGATTAAAGATTAACGACCTGCCACTGCCCATCAACCAGTTTTAAACTCTGGTTGCATTGCATAGCGACAGCATCACCTGTTTGTCCCACTAGTTGTTCAACAACGCATACACCCTGTGAACGAAGTTCATTTATTTTACACTGTAATGCCGGATTTTTTTCTGCCGGTGCAAATACACGCTTCGGTGTTTCAAACTGGCGTGTTGTTAGATTATCCAGCAATTTCAGATCGGTACTAAAACCCGTAGCCGCACGCGCACGACCAAAAATCTGGCCAATATCATCATAGCGACCACCACGCGCAATTGCCTCACCTGAACCTGGCACAAAAGCCGCAAATACCACACCCGTCTGGTAGTGATACCCGTGTAATTCAGCAAGGTCAAAATTAAAACCAATATTATCAAAACGGGCCATGATGGCATCTGCCGTTTTTTGCAGGTAATTAATCGCAGCGTGTACATTGGCATCGGCTTTGGCGAGTTTTTTACGAGCAGTTTCTAGCACACCAACATCGCCGTTAAGTTCAGCCAGCGCTGCCAGCATCTCGTGCACATCTTTATCAAGCTTCAGCTCATTCAACAATGCCTCAATTTCAGGCACTGCCTTACGTTGCAGCATTTCGAACAGGCGCGCTTCGGTGTCCTGGTCGATTTTTGCCTGTTTTGCCAGGCCTTTGAAAATATCAACATTGCCGATATCGACAAAAACATTTTTCACGCCAGCAACGGAGAAGGTATTTAACATCAGACCAAGTATCTCCACATCAGACTCAACGCCTGCATGACCGTACAACTCAGCGCCAACCTGCAACGGGCTACGACTGCCTCCAAAGCTATCCGGACGCGCATGTAACACGGTACCGATATAACACAGACGCGTTGGCACTTCACGCTTCAACTGGTGCGCATCAATACGCGCCACCTGTGGCGTCATGTCGGCACGTACTCCCAGTGTACGACCACTAACCTGATCGACCAGCTTAAAAGTCTGCAGATCAAGATCATGGCCTGTGCCCGTCAACAGGGATTCAATGTGATCAATAAACGGTGGAATGACCAGCTCATAACCCCAGGTCGCATAAAGATTGAGTAAATCACGGCGAAGGACTTCCAGACGTGCTGCATGCTCTGGTAGCGCCTCTTCAATCCCCTGCGGAAGAACCCAGTGTTCTTTACTCGTCATCTAACTATACCGTTATTATTTTTTGAAATTCTAGTGATTCAAATACAGGACCAGTACACCAATCATCATACTAGCGAAACCAATTTTTCTTAATGTTGTATCCGAGAAACGTGATGCCTGCAACATCGCCTGTCGCCAGCCATCAGGGCTCAAGAATGGCATCATGCCTTCAATCACCAGCACCAGCGCAATCGCACGAATAAAATCGTCCCACATTATGCGTCTATTTCTCTGTATTATTTTTTAGCTGGATTTTTAAAGTACTTAAAGTACTCAGAATCCGGTTCAAGCAGAATCACATCGCCGCTATTTGAGAAGTTAGCTTTGTATGCATTCAAACTGCGATAGAATTTATAAAACTCTGGATTCTTGCCAAAGGCCCCGGCATAAATCTCAGTAGCCTGCGCATCACCACTACCACGAGTGATTTCTGAATCTCGATAAGCCTCTGCCAGTGTCACACTGCTCTGGCGATCTGCATCCGCACGAATACGCTCTGATGCCTCAGCACCTTTTGAACGCAGGTCACGTGCCACCAGCTCTCGACCTGTACGCATACGGTTATATACAGAGTTACTCACCTCTGGTGGCAGTTCAATTTTCTTGATGCGCACATCAACAACTTCAATTCCAAGTGTTTCTGCTTTTTTAGCGGCCTCTTCGGTCATCAGTTTCATAATGTCGGTACGATCACCAGCCACTACCTCCTGAATGGTGCGTTTACCAAATTCATCACGCAGGCCTTTATTGATCACTTCGTACAATAAGTCACCCGCATTGGCTTCAATACCATTGGTGGCTTTATAGTACTCTTCCACATCACGAATACGCCATTTGACATAAGAATCAACGATCAGGTACTTCTGCTCGATAGTAGAAAAACTGCTGGGTCTGGCATCAATTGTCAAAATACGGTCATCGAATTTTTTGACTTCATTGAAGGGGTAAGGCAACTTCCACTGCAAACCCGGCTCATAGTCTGAACCGATAATTTCACCAAATTTAAACAGAATGGCCTTCTGCCTTTCGTCAACAAAAAATACACTCATCCAGAGGATCAGGAAAAAGACCGGTACGAATATTTTTAATATATTAGACATTTATCGAACCTCTCTTGAACGTGAACTACCCTGTGCCTGCTGATTTCGCAGTCTGGTAACTTCCTGCAAAAGTTCACGTTGCTGTGTATCGGTTAAGTTAGCCGCACTCGGAGCTTTATCAGCACCACCACGTGACATTAATTTATCAAGCGGCAGGTAAAGCAGGTTATTACCGCCTTTAACATCGACCATCACTTTTGAACTGTTATTTAATACCGATTCCATCATATCCAGATAGAGTCGATCACGCGTAATCTGTGGTGCCTTGCTATATTCTGTCAGCAATTTATTAAAGCGCTCGGCCTCACCTTCTGCCTTTGCTACCACTTCTTTTTCGTAAGCATCGGCCTCCTCCAGAATACGGGCGGCAGCACCACGTGCCTTCGGCAATACTTCGTTACGATAAGCCTCGGCTTCGTTGATAGCCCGCTGTTTATCTTCACGTGCCTGAATCACGTCCTGGAATGCCTGACGTACAGGTTGTGGTGGAGTCACGTCCTGAATGTTCACCTCGATCACAGAAATGCCAGTACCGTACTGATCAACAATATCCTGCACGGTGCGTTGAATTCTGAAGGCAATTTCATTTCGGCCTTCGGTGATAATGAAATCCATTTTACTTTGACCAGCAGAAAGCCTGATTGCACTCTCAATCGCGTGATTAAGCGACATTTCAGGGTTCCTGACATTGAACAGGTATTTTTCTGCATTATCAATTTTGTACTGCAAGGTTCCTTGCAGGTCGATAATATTTTCATCCTGGGTCAGCACGGTAGCCTTATAAGGAATCTGGCGACGCTCAGCGACATTAACCTTTTCAACCGATTCAATCGGTGCTGGCCAGTGCCAGTGCAAACCTTTTTCAGTGGTTGCAACGTGCGCACCAAAACGCAGGACGACACCACGCTCGGCTTCTTCCACTTTATAGAAACCAGTTGCAGCCCAGAGCCCGAGAATCAGGGCAATGACCAGCCCCATGCCCAGTCCACCACCAGAACTGGAAGCAGATGAACTACTGCCACCACCGAACAGACCACTGAATTTTTTCTGTAGATTGGCCAGAATCTCATCGAGATCCGGCGGGCCCTGATTATTGCCGCGATTACCGCCGCCCCAGGGATCTTTGTTACCGTTACTGCCAGGTTCATTCCAGGCCATGGATTAACTCCTAATTCGTATTCGGGAAGGCTGCCTCTTGTTACGGAATATGTCGCCACAAGAATTTTTGCCAAAACAGACCGCATTTTAGGGGGCTTAGTCTCCCCCCGCAAGCTAAGTTAGGTTTTAGTTCAGTCTTTCGGGGTTTGGTTCAGTTTTTAGGTCGTGTTTAAGCTCGAAGCCAGTTTTCCGGCAGCCCTTCCCGCTGTAACAGCTGATGATAATCACGTGCAGACATTCTGATATTGAGATGAAAACAGCCCTCTTCATCGATGCTTTCGGATCGCACCACATCGAGCGCAAATAGCTGGGCACGAATTCTGCCCTGCGTTGGCTGCAAACAGACTTCGCCAGAGATGACCTGCTCACGGAAATAATCAACCAGTATTTCTTTAAGTAAATCAATACCTTCACCAGTATGCGCCGACACCCAGACACGTTTAACCGTGCCATCGTCACGATAATCGATGCGCGGTTCGGCACCGGACTGATCAATTTTGTTCATCACCTGGATCAGGTAGACATTATCAGCACCAATCTGGCTCAATACCGATTCGACTTCTTCGATATTACCATCACGATTATCATCTGCTGAATCAATAACATGGAGTAATAACTGGGCATCTGTTGTCTCTTGCAAGGTGGAGCGAAATGCTTCGACCAGATCGTGGGGTAGATGCCTGATAAATCCTACGGTATCGGCCAGAATAACACTGACATCACCAGATAAATCAACACGGCGTAGTGTGGGATCAAGGGTAGCGAACAACTGATCCTGTACATACACATTGTCGTCGGCAAGGTGGTTGAATAGTGTCGACTTCCCTGCATTGGTATAACCCACCAGTGAAACAGTTGGAATTTCGGCTTTTTGACGAGATTGCCGGCCCTGTTCACGCTGTTTACGCACTTTTTCCAGACGTTTGTTGATCTGCTTAACTCGTTGTCCGAGCAGGCGACGGTCAGTTTCGAGCTGGGTCTCACCCGGCCCCCTGAGCCCGATACCCCCCTTCTGACGCTCAAGGTGGGTCCAGCCCCGAACCAGACGGGTCATCATGTGCTTCAGCTGCGCCAGTTCAACCTGCAATTTACCTTCAAAAGAACGAGCACGCTGGGCAAAGATGTCCAGAATCAGGCCAGTTCGGTCCAGTACCCTGCACTCCAGTATTTTTTCCAGATTACGCTCCTGCGATGGCGTAAGCGAATGATTAAATAAGACTATTTCAGCTTCGTGTTGTTTCACCAGTTGTGCAATCTCGCTGGCCTTACCACTGCCAACAAAGTATTTCACTTCGGGTTTATTGCGCCTGGTAGTGACAACATCAATAATTTCAGCGCCCGCAGAAGTTACCAGCTCTTTAAACTCATCGAGATCTTCCCTGTGAATCTCATCCAGAATATCCATGTGCACGAGGATGGCACGTTCACCTACATCAGCACGATCAAACATAGGTTACTTCAGTTCTTACAGTAATAATATTTCTCATTGATAAACAATCAGTTAGATAGATCAATTGGCCAGTAAAGATAAATTTCAGAAACAACAACGGCCGCCTCTGGCGACCGCTGCTTAGTGTTAATTTGGCTGATTATACTAGGATATTTTAGTAATCGTTACCATTATCGGTGTCATCACTCCACTTGATCTGTCTGGATGGAACGACGGTTGAAATGGCGTGTTTATAGACCATCTGTGTTACGGTATTTTTCAACAACACCGCAAACTGATCAAAAGATTCGACTTGCCCCTGCAGTTTGATACCGTTGACCAGATATATCGCAACCGGTACCCGTTCTTTGCGCAATGCATTCAGGTAAGGGTCTTGTAGGTGATGCCCTTTTGACATTTTTCCCGCTCCCGTTATTTTTATTTTAATATCGGCTACGTCGTTGATTTTCTATCATTTATTTCAGATCTAGAATCTGCAAACGCATTCGTAGACTAATCATAGTAAAAATTTCAGACTTTTCAGTACTTTCTCAACATTTAATGTTTCGGGATCAATAAAATTACAGTCGGACTCACTACGTAGCCAGGTCATCTGCCTTTTTGCCAGTTGTGCCGTAGCTGTTATGGCCTTTTCGCGCATGGTAGCGTAATCATACTGCCCCGCCAGATAGAGCCAGACCTGGCGATAGCCCACTGCCCTCATCGAAGGCGTATCCAGCGATAAATCACCCCTTTCATAGAGTGAACGTACTTCATCGATCAGACCTTCGACCAGCATGGCGTCAAATCGTTCCTCAATACGCTTGCGAAGTTCAACGCGATCAGGCGGCATCAGGGCAATTTTAATTGCCCTGTAGGGTA
>JAOUPA010000264.1 GCA_029880105.1 Gammaproteobacteria bacterium | reverse complement strand
GGATATCTTCATATTGTCTCCTTTTCCTGGAAATAAAAATCGAGATGATTAGGGCCTGTTTCTATGTCAGGTAGGGATAGACGGGGGAGGCTGGGGGTTTATTCCCGAATTTTTTATTGAACAGGTAGACGATGAGTATAATGTAAAGACGGTCGGCCCCTTAAATTTTAGAGAATATAATGTTTAAGATGTGGGGTGTATGCTACGCCGCAGCGTCCTAAATTAGCGCCATGTTAGGTCTTATTTACCATTTCTCTCGCCTAAATACTTTCTGTTTGGATAAACAATTGAATAATTATTATCTTCTCGATAAAGCTGCATATTTTCTTGGCTAGCTAATAACTCCATAAGATTGCCAGACCAGTCATCCTTTAAATCTGTGAGAAAAAAGCTCATGTAATGGTCGAGCTCGTCAAGACTGAGTGGTGCAACTCTATCAAATTTCATTCCACGTTTATTTGCATCTTTTCCGGGTGTTACTTTAGGTGTTTTTTCAGTATGAGTTAATTTTACATCGTCAGTCGCTACAGGGTACCGTACAGAAAAATAACCTTTCACTTTGCCAATATACGCATCAAAATTACTCATCAAACTCGCATCGTCTTCGGACACAACTTGCTTGGCTCTATCCCAAAAAGTAGTTATTGAATGATATCCGCCTATGTCCTTGAGTTCTTCTTTATTTTTAATTGTAATTATTAAAATTGATAAAATCGAATTCTCAACAGCCCAGAATGAATTAATCATATAAGCCGAATGCATTCTATGTAAGAATGAATATCTAGCTAATAAATAGTATTCAATGGCATGTTTTGTAAATTCAAGTGAAAGAGCAAATGGTTTGATCTCATCAGGTACAGGAAATGATACACTCGCGCTCCCTCCTTCCTTTAAGGTCATAGTTAGTACAGATTCAAAATCATCATCTTGATTCATGAGCGTATGTCTTATTGATAGAGTCAAACGATCTGGATAAGGGGTGCTACTTCGCAAGTAATTCCTTCGTCATAGAAAGATAGACCTGGTAGGCATTGATGCGATTGGCGGCTTCGAAGGCGGGTACATTTTCAAACTCTGACCAGTCGAGGTCTTCCATGGCTTCATCGAAGGTGTACAGCTCTTCCACTGCCTCACCCATACTTTCACGCAGGAAGGCCAGGTAACGGCGTGTTAGCGAGATCGTTGAAGCCGGTTTTGTCGAGGCCGGGCCGTGGCCGGGGATGAGCGCAGCGAGGCCACCGGTTTCGAGTTCGGTTAAGGTCTTAAGCCAGTGTTTGGTGTCGGCGTTGCCAACAAACGGGATGCGGCCTTCGAAAATAATATCACCAGAGAAGAGTACGCGATCCTGAACGACCAGCATGGCGAGGTCACCGTCTGAATGTGCCTTGCCCAGGTAGTTGATGGTGAAGTCGAGACCGCCGAGTTTGAACTGGTCTGAGCCATCGACAATGACATCGGGCGCGATGATCTCGGTATTGTCATTGACCCAGGGGCTGAGTGAGAGCTGTCTCTCTTCAAGGCGGTTGGCGGCAGCCTCGGAGTGGATGTAATCCACCGAGCCCTCGGGTGCGTAGATGGTGGCTCCGGCCTCCTTGAAAACCTGCAGGCCATAAATATGGTCGGCATGGTAGTGGCTCATAACGACATACCTGATGGGTTTGTCGGTGATCTTGCGGATGCGCTCGAGCAGGGCAGCGGCCAGTGAGGGCGTACCCAGCGCATCGAAGACAACCACGCCCTCATCGGTGACGACGAAGCCGGCGTTGGAGATAAAGCCTTCATTGTCGGTGGCGATGCCGGCCTTGCCCATCACATAGTAAACATGTTCGGACATCTGCTCGACCTGCATGTCGACGCCAATCGGCGCGTACTCGGTCGCACAAACGGCAGTAGAAAGACAAACGGCTGCCAGGGCCAGCAGCCGTTTTATGGGGTTACATGTCTTCAAGTTTACGCATCGAAGCAGGTAGTAGCTTCATATCGACCAGTGAAGTCAAAAGTGCGGCAACAAAACCGGCATCTTCGTGCAGCATCTTGTAGTACTGGATTTTCATGGTCAGTGCACAACCAAAAATAATGGCGATCAACGTGAGTATCGAACCCAGCGCCAGTGTCGAAACACCGGTGATGCCCTGGCCTATGGTGCAGCCGAGAGCCAGCACGCCACCAAAGCCCATCAGTACCGCGCCGATGACGTGCGTGGCAAAGTCTTTCTTATCGACAAACCACTCGATGCGGAATGAACGGCTGATTAGCGACCAGATGAATGAGCCGAGAATAACGCCAAACACCGAGAGCAGGCCAAAGGTCAGCAGTTTGCTATCGAAGCCGCCGCGAATATAACCATAGGTCTGGCCAATCGGATTGATAAAGGTATAGGACTGGGCACTGAGTGTACGACCCGAGGCCGGTTTGCCTTCGTTGCTTTCGGCAATCATCATCCAGTTATCGTA
>JAOUPA010000263.1 GCA_029880105.1 Gammaproteobacteria bacterium | reverse complement strand
TATCATTATAATTATTTCCACACTTGCCATTCTCCTGGGTATTACCATTTCACTATATGCAATTCGTGAAACCAATCGAAAAAATAAAGAGATTCACTTTCAGGCACATCATGATGCGCTCACCAAACTTCCCAACAGGAAAGAATTTGAACAGCGCCTACGCTTTGCCCTGACATCTGCCCATGATCTAAATATTGGACACGTGCTTTGTTTCATGGATCTGGATCAGTTCAAGATCATTAATGATACCTGTGGACACAAAGCTGGCGACCAATTGCTTATCGACATATCCAAACTAATACGAGAAAAAATTCGTGACCACGATACCTTGGGGCGTCTTGGTGGCGATGAATTTGGCCTGCTGCTGGAGAGCTGCTCATTAGAAAAGGCAATTGAAATTTCCGAAGGCATCGTTAACCTTGTCAGGAATTACAAATTCAACTGGAAAGACAGGATATTCCAGATAGGTGCCAGCATCGGCCTGGTTTATATCAACAGGGATTCAAAAGATATCACCACCTTAATGAGTGAAGCCGATATCGCCTGCTATGCCGCAAAGGACATGGGCAGAAACCGAATCCATGTTCACGAGTTAAATGATGAACATGTAAAGAAAATACATCAGGAACTCAGCTGGGTAGCAAACATAGAAACCTCTCTGCAAGACCAGCGTTTTAAACTATACATTCAGCCTATTGTGCCTGTTGGTATAACTCACGACACAGACGACATGTTTGAAATTCTGCTACGCCTGAAAGATAACGAAGGCAATATTATTTCTCCCGGTGCCTATATTCCAGCGGCAGAGCGTTTTAACCTAATGCGCGCAGTTGATGCATGGGTTATTCAGGAGGTCATTAAAAAGATTGAAGCCATTACTCAATCAGGAAAAGCGCAGACTCCCCGATTTTTTATCAACCTGTCTGCCAATTCTCTGACCGATCAATCATATTGTGAATATATCCTTGATCTTTTGAACAAGCATTCAATCCCAGAAAAATCCATCTGTTTCGAAATAACAGAAACAGCTGCCATCAAAAACATGGAACAGGCAATCAGCTTTATTGAACAGCTAAAAAAGGCACAGTGCCTGTTTGCACTCGATGATTTCGGCAGCGGTATGTCGTCTTTCACCTACCTGAGAAACCTGCCGGTCGACTACCTGAAAATCGATGGTAGCATCGTCAACAGAATGGATAAGAATACCGTTGATGAGGCCATGGTGGCAGCAATCAACCAGATTGGTCAAGTTATGCACATAGACACCATCGCCGAACATGTAGAAAATGAAACCATCATGGAGAGACTGGTTAACCTGGGCGTGACCTATGCACAGGGTTACCACATAGGCAGACCCATCCCCATTGAAGAGCTGGACTCAAAATATCTTTATTCCTGAAACATTTCGGTATAACCACTTATGCATCAGTTAAAGGTGGGAAAACTCTGTTGCTGATATCTAAAAATAAAAAAGGCGGACATAAGTCCGCCTTTTTTATTACTGTGTAGTGATTAAATGATTATCCAACTGCTTTCATCGGCTGGCTCTTACTAAATACCAGTTCATCATTCTTCACATCAACTTCAATAGTATCACCAGCCATGTACTCACCCAGCAACAGCTGTTGTGCCAACGGATTTTCCAGATACTGCTGGATAGCGCGTTTCAGTGGTCGCGCACCATAGACCGGATCAAAGCCTGCTTCACCAAGTTTATCCAGGGCCGACTCAGATAACTCAATAGCAATATCCAGGTCAGCCAGGCGTTTTCTTAAATGTTCAATCTGTATCTTCGCAATCGAACGAATCTGCTCACGACCCAGCGGATGAAATACCACGGTTTCATCAACGCGGTTAATAAACTCGGGCCTGAAGTGCTGACCGACAATATCCATCACCACTTTTTTCATACCTTCGTAATCACCACTGGTCGACATCTCCTGAATTTGCTGTGAGCCCAGGTTTGAAGTCATGATGATCACGGTATTTCTAAAGTCTACCGTCCGGCCCTGGCTATCGGTCAGGCGACCATCATCCAGTACCTGCAGCAAGACGTTGAACACATCAGGGTGTGCCTTTTCAATCTCATCAAGCAGCACTACTGAATAGGGCTTGCGACGTACGGCCTCAGTCAGGTAACCACCCTCGTCATAACCGACATAGCCTGGAGGTGCGCCAATCAGGCGTGCCACTGAATGCTTCTCCATAAACTCGGACATATCGAGGCGTACCATGGCCTCTTCGGTATCGAACATAAAATTCGCCAGCGCCTTGGTCAGCTCGGTTTTACCAACACCCGTTGGACCGAAGAACATAAACGACCCGTTAGGCTTGCTCGGGTCAGACAGGCCTGCGCGTGAACGACGTATCGCATTGGACACGGCAATCACCGCTTCTTCCTGGCCCACTACCTGCTTACCTATTTCCTCTTCCATGCGTAACAGTTTTTCCTGCTCACCT
>JAOUPA010000008.1 GCA_029880105.1 Gammaproteobacteria bacterium | reverse complement strand
TTACAAATAGCGAGGAAATCTTCAGCTTTAAGGGATGCTCCGCCGATCAGGCCACCGTCAATATCAGGCTGTGAGCGCAATTCTGCCGCATTACCAGGATTCATGCTACCGCCATATAAAATTCTCAAACCTTCCGCAATATTGGCATCCAGCGAGGCAATTTTACTACGAATAAAGGCGTGTACTTCTTGAGCCTGCTCAGGTGTTGCAGTTTTACCGGTACCAATCGCCCAGACTGGCTCATAAGCCAGCACCGCATTGGCCAGGGAAGCCACACCTTCGGTGTTGAGGATGGCGTCGATCTGACGACCGACAACCTGTTCGGTAATACCCTGCTCGCGTTCTTGCAGTGTTTCGCCAATACAGAAAATTGGCTTGAGGCCATTTTTCAGCACTGCGCCATATTTAATCGCTGTTACTTCATCGGTTTCACCGTACATGGCGCGACGCTCAGAGTGACCGATAATAACGTACTCACAACCCACGTCTTTCAACATAGGACCTGAAACTTCGCCGGTAAACGCACCCGAATCCTGGTCGCACATATTCTGCGCACCCAGCTTGATACCTGAACCAGCAGCGGCCTCAGCAACAGAAGGGATATAAACAAAAGGAGGACAGACGACAACTTCGGCATTGGCATCACCGACACCAGCTATAACACCTTTTATCAATTCTTTTACACTGTTACTGGAACCGTTCATTTTCCAGTTACCAGCTACCATGGGCTGACGCATTACTTTCTCCACTGTATTCAAAGGTGCCAAAGGATACCTGTCGGCACCCAAGAAATCAATAATGACAGGGACTTAATCGCAGGATATATCAACTCCGAGAGTGCACAAACAGGGCATGATCAGGCGAAATAGGTGATAAATCAGGCTGCAGCCACTGCATCGGCAATACTCTGCGTCAAACTGAGAACCATACCCTCTTCTTCACCTTCCACCATCACCCTGATCAGCGGCTCAGTACCGGAAGGCCTGAGCAGCACGCGGCCACGGCCGTTAAGCTGTTGCTTGGCCTTCTGAACTGCGACTTTTACCTGATCAGATTCAAGCGGAGCACTACAGCCATTCAGTGGTACATTAATTATATGCATCGGCATTTTCTTCATGCCAGCTTTGGCTTCCTGTAGTGTTTTGCCGGTCTCTGCCAGATAAGCCAGTACCTGTAACGCAGAAACAATACCGTCACCGGTGGTGGTACGGTCAAGGCAGATAATATGTCCGGAAGACTCACCTCCCAGCTTCCAGTCCTTCTCCTTAAGGAGCTCAAGCACATAGCGATCACCCACTTTGGCACGCTCAAACTCCAGCCCCATCTCCCTGATGGCCAGCTCCAGCCCCATATTACTCATCAGGGTGCCAACTACACCCTTAATGTCGTTACCCGCATGCAGCCTTGCTTTGGCAATGATATAGAGAATCTCATCTCCATCAATAATTTCACCTTCTGAATCCACCATGAGCACACGATCTCCATCACCGTCGAAGGCAATACCCAGATCTGCCCCCTGATGTCGCACCACGTGCTGCAAATGTTCCGGATGCGTTGAACCCCGGTAGGCATTGATATTGATACCATCTGGCTCAGCGCCTTCAACAACAATGTGGGCACCCAGTTCGGTCAGTACCTTCGGCGCAATGTTATAGGTCGCGCCGTGGGCACAGTCGAGTACGATATTCATCCCTTTAAAATTTGTGGATAACGGGATAGTCGCTTTACAGGCTTCGACATAGCGACCCTGGGCATCATCAATACGACGTGCCTTTCCCAGCTCATAGGATTCCACTATGGTCATCGGCGCTTCAAACATCTCTTCAATCAGGTATTCCAGGTCATCCGGCAGCTTGCTTCCTTCTGAAGAAAAGAATTTCAGACCATTATCGTAATAGGGATTATGTGATGCACTGATAACGACACCGGCCGAAGCGTGCATTGTCCTGGTCAAATAGGCGATACCAGGTGTTGGCATTGGACCCAGCAAGCGTACATCCACGCCCGCTGCCGACAACCCGGCCTCCAGGGCAGATTCAAACATATAACCAGAAATGCGGGTATCCTTGCCAATCACCACCAGTTTATGCCCATGATTTGCCAGTGCCTTTCCTACAGCCCAGCCTAGCTTGAGCACCTGATCAGGTGTCATCAAACCTTCACCAACCTTGCCTCGAATACCATCAGTTCCAAAATATTTTTTTGCCATAAAAACTCACTAATTCCAAAATCTGTTCAACCTGTTTATGCCTGATCTATCGCTACACAGACCCTGAGCGCGTCACTGGTCTCTGCAACATCATGCACACGAAACCATCTTGCCCCTTTACCATAAGCAACCACCGCAGCAACCACACTACCGATGAGCCGATCATCAACTGGGCGATCAAGAATCGCCCCAAACATACTCTTGCGAGACAGGCCAATGAGTACCGGGAAGTCTAACCGACAAAGTTCATCCAGTCGCGCCACTAATTGCAGATTATGCGCCAGTGTTTTACCAAAACCAAAACCGGGATCAAGCAGTATCTGGCTCTGTGCAATCCCCGCATCCATACAGGTCTGCGCCCGCTGAATCAGAAAATCACGCACATCACTAACGACATCAACATATTCAGGATTCTGCTGCATGGTACGCGGCTCACCCTGCATATGCATTAAACAAACCGGCACACCCAGTTCAACACAGCATGCAACCGCACCTTCGGCCCTGAGCGCATTAACATCATTGACAAGATTGGCACCGGCCAGCACTGCAGCGCGCATTACTTCCGGCTTACTGGTATCAATGGAAATGGGAATATCACTCTGCTGCCGAATCGCTTCGATCACGGGCACGACGCGCTCAATTTCCTGCTCTGTATTAACCGGCAGCGCACCTGGCCTTGTCGATTCACCACCAATATCGATGATTGACGCACCCTCAGCCTGCATTTCGAGGGCCCGCTGAACACCCATATCGATACAATCATACTCACCACCATCGGAAAATGAATCAGGCGTGACATTCAGTATGCCCATAATAACCGGCATAGTGCCTGTTAGATGTTGTTTTAGTACCTGTGATGCAATTGTTGTCACGCTATTACCTGGGAGGTTAAATGAAAATTAATCTAAACAAATAATCGCAGAAAAATTAAGGGGGCTAAAGCCCCCTCAATCATACCAAGTTTGTATCGAAATGTTATAAACGATCAGTGCTGACTCGCTGGGTTACCAATGGAACCTTTAGACTTCTTGTCTATATCCGATGTAACACCACCTGGTCCTGCTGGTTTATCACTATCCCCTGTCCAGTCCTGAGGTGGCGGCGGCTCTTTGCCCTCCATCAGGGCATCGATCTGCACTGAATCAATAGTTTCGTACTTCATAAGTGCATCTGCCATCATATGCAAGATATTCATATTTTCCTTCAGGATCGTTTCCGCACGTTCATAGTTACGGTCAATAAAAGCACGAATCTCTTCATCGATAATACGAGCGGTATCATCGCCCATATTTTTGTGCTGGGTAACTGATCTTCCCAAAAAGACCTCGCCCTCATCCTCAGTGTACGACAACGGCCCCAGGCGCTCAGACAGGCCCCACTTGGTTACCATATTACGGGCAATATCGGTGGCGCGCTCAATATCGTTAGAGGCACCCGTGGTCACATTATCAACGCCTAAAATCAGTTCTTCGGCAATACGGCCACCAAATAAGCTTGAGATCATGCTTTCCAGTTTTTTCTTGCTCTGGCTATATGTATCCGCCTCTGGCAGGAACATGGTAACGCCCAGTGCGCGACCACGCGGGATAATGCTCACTTTATATACGGGATCATGTTCAGGCACCAGGCGACCAACAATCGCATGGCCTGCTTCATGATAGGCAGTATTTCGCTTCTCATCCTCGGACATCACCATGGAGCGACGCTCGGCACCCATCAAAATCTTGTCCTTGGCACGCTCAAAGTGGGACATATCCACTTCCTTGCTGTTTTCACGCGCAGCAAACAGGGCCGCTTCGTTCACCAGGTTAGCCAGATCGGCGCCAGAAAAACCGGGTGTACCACGGGCGATAATCGAAGGGTCTACATCCTTCGCCTGAGGTACTTTACGGATATGTACTTTCAGAATCTGCTCGCGGCCACGAATATCGGGTAACGGCACCACTACCTGTCGGTCAAATCGACCGGGGCGTAACAAAGCGGGGTCGAGCACGTCAGGGCGGTTTGTCGCCGCGATGACGATCACGCCCTCATTGCCTTCAAAACCATCCATCTCGACCAGTAACTGGTTTAGTGTCTGCTCGCGCTCATCGTGACCACCACCCAGACCAGCACCACGGTGACGGCCGACCGCATCGATCTCATCGATAAAAATAATACAGGGCGCATGCTTCTTGGCAGTCTCGAACATATCACGCACACGTGATGCACCAACACCAACAAACATTTCAACAAAATCAGAACCCGATATTGTGAAGAAAGGTACCTTGGCTTCACCGGCAATCGCTCTCGCCAGCAGGGTTTTACCTGTACCTGGGGAACCGACCATCAATACACCACTGGGGATCTTGCCACCCAGTTTCTGGAACTTACCGGGATCCTTCAGAAATTCAACCAGTTCAGCCACCTCTTCCTTGGCCTCTTCAGCACCAGCGACATCATCAAAAGTCACCTTGATCTGGTCTTCACCGAGCATACGTGCCTTGCTCTTGCCAAACGACATAGCACCACGACCACCGCTGCCACCCTGCATCTGGCGCATAAAGAACACCCAGACACCAATCAATAACAGGAATGGGAACCATGAAATCAGTATCTGTACCCAGATGGACTGGCCTTCGGGTGGCGTTGCCACGATTTCAACCTTGTGATCAAGCAGGTCACCGACCATCGCCGTATTATTCGTCTCGGGACTATAGGTGCTGAACGGGGCACCACTATCAAGCTTACCTTTGATATCTCGGCCATTGATGGTTGCCTGGGCGACCTTATCCTGCTTCACCATATCAATGAAGGTTGAATAAGGAATCACCTGCGGTGGGCTTGTTGGTTTGCTGAAATTGCTGAATACAGAGAGTAAAACCACTGCAATAACAGCCCACAAAACCAGATTCTTGGCGAGATCGTTCAATCTAAAACTCCGAAAATTATTTGACTATATTAGCTTCTGTTAACATTACTACAGTTTAAAACCCGTTGCCAGCGCATAAATTTCCCTGCTCCTGGCACGGGAAGCCCTGGGCTTGCGAATTACCACGCGGGAAAAATTTTCCCTGAGTGCCTTAAGGTAATCATCAAATCCCTCACCCTGAAACAGTTTAACCAGCATGCCGCCTCCCGGCTTCAACACCCGCTGCGCCAGATCCAGCGTCAATTCAGCCAGATAATATGACCGGGGAATATCAACGACTTCCATGCCGCTTATATTGGGGGCCATATCGGAAAAAACAAGGTCAGCCTTATCTTTACCTATCGCTTCCAGCAGTATCTCCAGCACTTCATTTTCCCTGAAGTCCCCTTCTATGATATGCACATCGGGAATTGGTTCCATTGGCAAAATATCGAGTGCGATCATCCGACCTTTTTTTCCCAGCAACTTGGCTGCATATTCGGACCAGCCGCCGGGAGCAGCACCAAGGTCTATCACGGTCATACCGGGCTTGATCAGGCGATCCTTTTCCTGAATTTCGATCAGTTTATAAATCGCACGCGAGCGATATCCATCCTTCTGCGAACGCTGGACAAATTCGTCTTCGAAATGCTCTTTTAACCACTTTTTGCTGCTTTTACTACGGCTCATATTCGAAACAATTTACATAATTTTAATAAAACCTTATTTAGTCGTGCATTCAATACGATCAATACCTTTAATCAAAGTGCTGGATTTTTTCACGTCACCCTTTTCACACTTGTTCAGTTTCATCATTCCTTTTTTATTTAGCCCCAACATATAGCAACCCGGTACTACTGCCAGTTCATCACGTTTTAGTGTTTTTGATTCTCCGAGGCAGCTGTACACTGTAATTGTTTTAGCTTTTGGAAATGCGGACAAAAGATCTTTCGCATCTGTCGGCACCCCTCCCTTGCCCGCTTTACTCTTATTTCCGCCATTTCCCTGTCCATTTCCCTGTCCATTTCCCTGTCCATTTCCCTGTCCATTTCCCTGTCCATTTCCCTGTCCATTTCCCTGTCCATTTCCCTGTCCATTTCCCTGTCCAGCCTTTTGTTTAGCCTCATTATTATTTTTAGCCTCTTGTGCTTCAAAGGAGGCTAAATCACCTTCAAAACTCAATCCTGCACGTAAAAATCTTCTGTATGGGACAGTCCCTAAAATTTGACCATCCTCAACAACAGTTAATTCAAACTGTTGTTTACAAATTCCACCAATTTTTTTCTTTTTGGCATCCTGGCTTACTGATACAATTTCATTATTTTCTGGTGCACTCGTCTCTCCCTGCTTTACAGGCAGATCATCTGTCGCCGAATACACATTGGCAGTATAAATATTCAGCGCCAATAAAATCAGGCCAACTTGTAATTTAAAATACATCTGTCAATCCCCACTTTGCCAACTATTCGCCGTTGCTTTCTATTCGTCGTTGCTTTCTAATCTCTCGTTCTTTTTCTTTTTTTAGTTTCCAGGCCTCACGCCCTATATCACGCCGACGCTCATTCTTCTCAATTTTTTCCGGGTTATCAGATGCCTCAATAACCACTGACCTGACCGCCTTGCCACTGCTCAAATAAGCGCTTTGATCATCACCCTGCGGAAGAATCGAGATCATTGAGAGGCCTTCTTTACCGCCATCAACAACCACGACACTCATATCCTGTAATATGCGGGGCAATAATTGATGTATCGGCCCGTTCATATCAACGCTAATCTTTCTTTCGAGATCAAAACCGTCTGTAGTTAAAACCTCATAGCCGGTTTTTCTGCTAATCATGCCCAGCAGGTACTGCATTGAGACACCTTCAACCTGTATCGTCAGATTCTTTTTTTGCTGATCAAATTCTACGACTGGATCAGCCGCGTAAAGATTCTGGTAAAAGAGCGGCCATAACAAAACAACAACGATAACCATTTTTATTGCGTTCAATGTCTGCAATCCTGGATCCTGCTAGACGAAAAACGCGGCCCGTAGGCCGCGTCCATCGTATTACCTGGATAATCTTATTTAGTGAAACCTTTTTCTGCGTCTTAGCACAAACAGGCCACTCGCCATCAGCATTATACTGGTGGTATCCAACGAGCCAGAGGAGGCTTCACCACCACCGTTACCGAAGATGTTGCTACCCGCAGCCATAGCCTGCTCGATCAGCGAGCTACCACCCGAACCTGAGACACCGGGGGTCGGACGCGTTTTGTATATCTTAATACCATCTGCTGCCGTAGCCACTGCAATATGTTTGGCTCCATCACTCACCTTGACGATAGTCCACCAGTCCGCATTAGGCGTTGCGATAGGACGATCCAGCACCACATCACCATTGGCATCGACGACCATGTAATTGGCATCGGTGATATTACCCGGTGTATTGGTGCCGTCCTGATATGTAATATGGATATTGCCATTGGCATCGGTACGGGCATGCGGATGACGTGAGTTTTTTGCAGTCTGGAATACTGCCTCCATCACCTTCAATGTGGCCACGTCACTGGCTGTGCCATCTTGAGCAGCCAGAGATGGATCAATTCGCATCATACTGAGGGTCGCGGTACTACCATTATTATTCACCAGCGCTTCCATCCAGACAATATTGAGCTGGTCATTCGCCGCCTTGCTGATCGTCGCATAACGGGCACGCATACCTCTTGATAAGGCATCAGTCAGCTTGGTTTTATCAATCAGCGTATTACCAGTATCTGCGTCTATCATGACATAGTAGATCTCCGATCTATTGTAATGATTAGAAGGATCAGTCGCCGCAACAATATGTACATTGCCACCTTTATCTAGTGCAATATCAGGCTCAGCACAACGGTACTGATCCTGGCAGGGGATAACTTCACGGTCGGCTACCAGAATACTGCCATTACGGTCAACCTTCGCGTAACGCACTGTTTCCTGACTTATTGCCCCTGCAAGGTCATCCTGCCAGACCACGTGCGCCTTGTCATTGCGGTCAACCACCAGTCGGGGGTGTGATGACTGTTCGAAATCATCAGTCGATACCAGTGCAGGGCCATCTGCAACCAGAAGTGCTGGATTAGCTGCAGCGCCATTGTGCGGCACAGCACCCGGATTGAGATGAATAAAGCCAACTTCAACAGTACCCCAGTTATTATCATCATTATAGACAACGTAGATATGATTATCCGAGGTCACGGCAATCGATGGCTGTCCGCCACCGGAAGGACCACTGATATCGGTAGCATCGATCAGGATATTGCCATTGGCGTCGAGCATGGTATACATAATGGTTGTGTAGTCATCGAACCAGACCATGTGGACATTACCATTACCATCAACAACAGTGTCCGGGAACTGGTCAAAAAACAGGCCAGGAACAGTTGCAAACAGGTCATTATCAACCAGTGGATCGGTACCGGCAGCAACCTCGTCACCGTCCGATATGGTATCACCATCGGTATCTACAAGCAGCGGACTGGTGCCGTAGACAGAGACCTCTTGTTTATCAGTCAGGCCATCACCATCGGTATCCGGTTTGGTAGGGTTAGTTCGAGCATTATACTCATCGATATTGACCAGACCATCGTTATCCAGATCAGCCTGGGAATCGTCGATGCCGACATTTAAACCAAACCTCTGCTCCCAATAGTCATTCATGCCATCACCATCAACGTCCTCGAAGGCCATGATAGCTATAGACTGGATGTTGTTATTCAGGTCAGCAATAAGGGTAAGCGTACGGGTGGCAGGGTCAAGGTCAAATACCCTACCAGAACGATCAATGGCGTTGAGCCTCCCTGTCTTAGGGTTATAAGCCATGTCTTTGATAGTGTTATAAGCTGCACCATTAAAACTGCCCAGATTTGTCAGGGTGTTTGAGCCCAAATTTACTGTATAAAGGCTACAGCAATTCGTAATATAGAGCGTGGTGCCATCAGACGCCATACCTCTCCGAGAGGGGCCATTCATCACGTATGAAGATGACCAGGTAGTTGGGTCTATCTTGTAAATCCTGTTTTGCTGGTCAATGGTATAGAGAAAGCCCTGGTGGTATGCAATGCCATTAGTACGACAATAAGAGCCGGGTGTGTGACTGGTTAAGACGCCAGTTACCGTATCGATAGAAACGATCGTTCCACCACACCAGCTTCCATTCCAGCCATTAGTGATACCATAAAGTATTGTACCGGTATCATCAAAAGTCATGCCGTGCATGCGCTGGTTGATACCTGCAACAGTCGTGAGCGCACCCGTATCCAAATCGATCTGGTACAAATTACCTGGGCCCGAGGAATAATGCCGAGTATCCGCGACATAGGCCGATCCACTTAATGCCCCAGCTCCAGCCTGCGTAGAGATAACCAAGCCTAGACACAAAACCAGTCTGCCAATTGTCCTTTTTATTCCATAAGTTCTTTTCAACATATCCAACCTCTTGATTTTATTCTTAATATTCTTATTTGAATTTTTTTGACTTCAGGCTAATTCCTAATTTTTCAACCCTGCAACGCAAACGGAGTATTGCAGCATACTACCCGAAGATTTAACCCTTGCCAAGCGCCAATTACCATAAAAAATTCATGGAGCAAGACTACCTTAGTGCTGCCAGATTGCTTAAAAGGCCCCGTTTACTGCCGTGATATCTTATTATTACCATTTATAATACATTTCCTGATAAGCAATCATCACTCCTGAATACTACTGTGCAGCACAAGTCGTTGTTCTATATAGGCTTTATTAAGACCCGCATAGACGTTCTGGCCTACTTCAAAAGGCTGTTGCATAAAGCACTTATGATTAATTCGCACCTTTAACTGCTGGCCTGCAACGGAAAGAGAAACATACACATGCCCCTGTTGCGGCGCACTTACACTGACAACTTCACCGCTGAGCACATTGAGCATGGCAAAACCACTCAATGGTTCATTGCTAAGCAAAATATCACCTGCTGCAATACGTAAACGTAGCTGCTCTCCATGCTGCGCACCATTAGCGGGCAGGCTCAAACGGCCAAAGGGGGAGTCGACAACCAGGAGATGAGTATCCAGATCCAGCATCTCGACGACCGCATCAAACTGGTTCTCGGAAACAAACTGGCTGGAGCCCGATGTAATGCGCGTCAGCACCTCGACTACGTCACCGATTTCGGTCGTGCGCCCGCCATCAAGATGCACCAGGCGGTCAGCCAGGTGTAGCATTTCTTCAGGCGAGTGGCTGACATAAATAATCGGGATCTCCAGCTCGCCGTGCAGGCGGTCGAGGTAAGGCATAATCTCACGCTTGCGCCGGTTATCCAGTGCAGCCAATGGTTCATCCATTAGCAGCAGTTCGGGTTTGGTGAGCAGCGCTCGACCAATGGCTACACGCTGTAGCTCACCACCTGAAAGGCGCTCTGGTTTACGTTGCAGCAGGTGTTCGATACCAAGCAGATCGAGCGTGTAGTCAAATTCATCCGGACGCCCATTCAAACCACGTTTACGCTTAACGCCATATAAGAGGTTTTGCTCGATATTAATGTGAGGAAATAAGCGTGCCTCCTGAAACACCATACCGATGGGTCGCTCATAGGGCCTTAGAAAAATACCCGCCGACTCATCCTGCCAAACCTTGCCATTAACCCGTAGAACACCTTCCTCGGCACGCTCCAGACCTGCCAGACAACGTAACAGCGTGGTTTTGCCACAGCCGGAATCGCCAAATAATCCAGTGATTCCACGCGATGGAACGTGCAGCTCGGCATCCAAGGTAAAACCCGGCCGACTGAGCCGAAAACGACCAAAGAGCTTGTCTTTCACAGCCCCTTACTCCGCCATTTACCATTAATGATGTATACCGCTAATAGCACCAGAAAAGAGAAACCGAGCAGTACAAGCGAAATGGAATGTGCCTGCGCATACTCCATTGATTCAACGTGGTCATATATAGCAATAGAGACAACGCGTGTTTCACCTGGAATATTACCACCCACCATCAGAACAACACCGAACTCACCCAGAGTATGCGCAAAACCAAGCACTGCTGCGGTGATGTAGCCCTTCATTGCCAATGGTAAAATCACGCTGAAAAAAGCATCCATTGGCTTTGCCCCGAGACTCCATGCCGCCTCCAGAGGATGATGGCCGATCGACTCAAAAGCATTCTGCAGTGGCTGCATAAGGTAGCGAATAAATACAGGAAGCAACAACCAGACCGATAAAACTGAACGAAAGTGTATTGCCGGTCATCGCCATCCACGGACCACCCATGACGCCATCTGGACTCATGGCAATCAACAGATAAAAACCCAGCACAGTAGGCGGCAGGACAATGGGCAAGGCCACCACCGCTTCAATGGCTGCTTTACCTCGAAAACGCGTTCTTGATAACCACCATGCCAGAGGTGTGCAAATAAGCAAAAGAATAATGGTTGTGATACCTGCCAGTTCTAAAGTTAACCAGAGAGGACCAAAACCTGGGATAAACGCATTCACAGCTCTTTATATACCATAACCATTTTCAGCAATAATTTTCTTAGCTGTGTCGGTTTTAAGGAATCTGATAAATTCGGATGCAGATGGATTGTTTTCAGCTGATTTCAGCACAACCAGTTCCTGATCCAATGATTCATAATACTCAGCGGGAATATCCCAACGGCAAGTTGTCAAAGTATTTTTAGGGTCGAGCACTTGAGAAAGTGCGACGATACCCAACTCAGCATTTCCAGTAATAACATACTGAAAAGTCTGTCCAATATTCTCGCCACGCACCAATTTGGGCTTAATACTATCCCATAACCCCATTTTCTTCAGCGCCTGCCTGGCAGCCTCACCATAAGGCGCCGTTTTTGGATTAGCTATCGAGAGTCGGTTAAATTGTCCTACTTCTAGTTGCTTTCGGCAGTCCTTACCCACCATCGTGGCAGAAGCACTCCAAAGCACCAACCGACCTTTAGCGTACAAATAACGTGAGCCAGGTATTGCCAGCCCGTCATCCTCAAGCATTTTTGGACGACTGTTGTCTGCTGCCATAAATATTTCAAATGGCGCACCATGAGTAATTTGCGCAAAAAGCTTGCCTGTGGAAGCGGAACTAAGCAAAATTTTATGACCCGTATTATGTTCAAATTGCGATTTGATAACGCGGAATGCGCTTAGAAAATTACTTGCTACGGCAATTTTAACCTCATCCGCCACAGCCTGAGCCGATGAGAGCAGTAAAACCCCGCATAATAAAAGCATTCTCATGACAGCATTTCCTTGTATCTGTTGTTAATATTTGTCAGCACAAACTGTTGCAAACATCAGCACATATAAGCGCAAAGATTATACGGAGTTAATGAAAGCGACTCAAGCCACCTAAATAACAGGCCAACATAACACGTCAACACGTCAATATAATATGCTTTGATCAGTGATTCATAGCAGGCATGGTGCTAGAATTCTTTCGCTTGCGCCATTGACACTATCTTTGTTACTTAAGTTCACCAAACTGCGCAATTTATAGCGTCATTGCCAGCAACCATAACAGCAAGAATCAACGCCCATTATGACAATCTTCTCCAGCAAACAACCTGTTATTCGACTGATCTATCTCCTTGCTATTGCTATTTCGTTGTTTTTTATACATTCAGCACTAATACTTACAGGTGTATTAGTTTTTCAACTAATACTATGGCAAGCAAGCCATTTAAATGGTCACTGCTATTGCGCTCACTGAAAAGACTTGGAATATTCTTCGTCATTATTCTGCTTTCATATGCGTTTATCGCAACAGAAACTAAAGGCAATGATCACTGGATAGATTTAAATGTGTTCTCAGTTAATCTTACCGGTGTATCACTCGCAATTATAATGTGTCTACGCATTTTTACCCTGGTTCTGGTTAGTCTCTGGGTGCAGAATATCTCTAAGGACGGTGAATTTGTTACTTCCCTAAAATATATAGGTATACCCAATTTTCTCTCAATTGCTATTGATGTTTCTCTAATACTACTTACAGCAAATTATAAATCTGACGATAGCTCTGGCTCTGGCTCTGGCTCTGGCTCTGGCTCTGGCTCTGGCTCTGGCTCTGGCAAAGACAGTGACCGCCACCGTCATCAGCACAACAAGAAAAAAAATGGTATCGTCATTGCCCTCAAACAACTCATACGTGGGGATTTATCCTTTCTACATGATTTAATCGAAAAAGCGCTGGCCCGTACTGAAAAGCACATCACAAAAAACTATCCAGAAATAAGCAAAGATGATGCACGTGATATCGCTATCATCGCCGGCATGACAGTGGCAATGATGGGGCTAAAATTTATCCAACTTATGCCAGGGCTGCCGATTGCACCGGGCCACAAGAATCTTCTGATGCTCCCCATGTTCCTGCTTGCCAGCCAACTAACCCACTGTCGTTTTGGTGGCTTATGGACAGGTATTACGCTAGGCGTAATCAACTTTCTATTCGGCTTTGGCAAATTTGGCATACTTGAATTATTGCAGTTTGCCGTACCTGGATTACTGGCCGATTTACTGCTGCCAATGGCAAGAGCGACCAGTTCTCACTGGGTTCGCGTAGGCATGTTTGCCCTAATAGGAGGTATCCTTGGCCTCGGACGCTTCAGCGCCAATCTTGGCGTTCTGGTCCTGGCTGGAACACCATTTATAGCGGTACTCGCACTATTACCCATGCTGTTCTCACAGATAATATTTGGTATACTGAGCGGCGTTGTCAGCGCCTATATTCTCAGCCGGAATTTTTTGGCCACACCTGAGAATTCCTCTCTCGCAGAACAGAAAAATCTGGCTCGCAAGTCGGAAACCTGACTGAATTTATTATCAATTTAAAACACCTGAGTAAGGAGAATTAGAACATGGCAGAGCTCGTACAGGGAGATGGCAGAACCCATATCTCCAGCGGCTTGATGCGCGAATCCCTGGTCAGCACCAAGCTACTAGCTGATACGCATCACGAAAAAGTCATCCCAATGGTCCCCGATGTAAACATGATCACCATTGGTGGTCAAAGTATTATGGATCGCGGCGCAGAAGGTGTACTTCCACTGGTTGATACCATCATCAAAGCCAAAGAACTGGGACATAAAATGGTTCTCGGCGTTGGCGGTGGTACACGCGCCCGTCATACATACTCGATAGGCGTTGACCTTGGCCTGCCTGTTGGCGGTCTGGCGCGCATTGTTGGCGGTGTGGAAGAGCAAAACCGTAACATGCTGCAATTTCTGCTCGCCCCTCACGGCGGCATTACTTTTGTTAAAGACCACTTTCAAGATCTACAGCTGTTTCTCAGCGGCGGCATGATTCCAATCTGTATCGGCCAGCCCCCTTACCATTTCTGGGAACCACCACCGCTTAAAGGCGGCTTTCCAGATAATGGCCCTGATGTAGGACTGTTCCTCATGGCCGAAATCATTGGCGCCAAGACCATGATCTACGTAAAAGATGTGGATGGTGTTTACACAGATAATCCAAACAAGAACCCTGATGCCGAGTTCATTAAAGAAATCTCAGCCCTGGATCTGCTTGATAGAAATTATCCTGATCTTCCGATTGAACGTGAATTACTACGCACTCTTGAAAATGCGCGCCTTGTTACGTCTGTACGCGTCATCAATGGCCTGAACCCAGAAAACCTGATCAAAGCCATGAATGGTGAAGATGTAGGGACACATATCTACTCACAACGAGCCCTCGACGCCAAGAATTCTGGAGACAATACATAATGGCAACAAAAAAAGATGGCAAAATCTGGACTGCGGGCATGGACAATGCCTTTACAGGCCAAACGCTGACGAGCCTCGAGCTAATTAACGAGACATCAAATAACACAACCCTGCCAGTTCTACCTGAAGTATGGGTACTGAAAATTGGCGGTCAGAGCATCATGGATCGAGGCCGTGCAGCTGTTTTCCCTATTCTGGAAGAACTGATTGCGGCTAAAGATACCGGTATCCAGTTTATCCTAGGTACTGGCGGCGGCACACGCGCACGCCATGTCTATGCCCAGGCCCTGGATTTAAATATGCCTACTGGTATGTTGGCCAAGCTGGGTGCGGGTATTCCCGTACAAAACGCACGCATGCTACAGATGCTAACTGCAAAGCATGGCGGCATTATGTGCTATGACGATGACTTTGAAAAACTACCGTTGTATTTACGCACAGGCTGTATGCCGATCATGTCCGGCATGCCCCCTAATGAATTCTGGGAAAAATCGGCACGCATAGGTCGCATTCCGCCTAACCGTACCGATGCTGGCGTTTACCTGATGGGTGAGTTCCTTGGCGCCAAGGGCGTTATCTATATCAAGGATGAAGACGGTCTCTATACCGATGATCCAAAGAAAGATCCTAATGCCAAGTTCATACCGGAAATCTCTGCGGAGCAACTGATTGCCAATCAGCAGGATGACCTGGTTGTGGAACGCGTGGTACTGGAATACATGCAACGCGCTCGGCACATGAAAGAAATCCGCATCATCAACGGCACAAAGAAAGGCAATATCACAGCTGCCCTTTCTGGCGAGAACATCGGTACTCGCATCTACTCTGAAACAAATCAATAGAACTATTGGTTAAAGAAGCCGGGACAGATATACCTGTCTCGGCTTATTTTGCAACTTTCGATTTGACTAATGTGGTCGCGATCTCGAACTATCGCCTGCCAAATGCACAAACTCGTCCAGTTCGCATGTCGACAAGGTAAATCGCATAACATTACCTCCTTCAACTTCATTCCCTGAACGCGCCGCTAACCGCATCTTGCACTGCTCGTTATTAACATTGTGAGAAGCCTTTACTATTTCATGATGATACGAAATTCGGTATTCGATACCATAAAGCGGGTAATCAATGTCAATACGGTGATTATTCGCGTCATCAGAATCCTGATCTACAACGCCGTAGGCGAAGCTATCATCATCATAAAAGTGGCGTTGTGTATAATGACAGGCATCAACAGACACATCACTAATCTGTTGATCATTCTCCGGCATCAAGAATATTGCAACCTTGCGAGTCGGAATATCAGTTTCAAACAACACATTTTGATTACCTGATTTTTCCATATTAGCGTATTGATATCGATTTGACACAGTGATATCCGCATAACTGTTTGCCTCAAAGTCATCAAAACTCAGGGCGATTTCCAGCATATAGAACAGGCCACCACGATCATAGTGCTTGACTATTGATGGCTTGCCAGTAATTATGTCGTCTCTGGTAGATAATGTAATATCAAACTCAGCAATTTCAATTTGCGGCCTTATCTTATGACGTAGCGTTACCAGTTTTTCCTTTCTAAGACGATAGACACTACGTTCACTCACCGTATTTCCACATACAACTATTTGTACCTTATCACGAGAAACTCCAATATAAGATGATAGCGATTCATAAAAGCGCTTTCTACCAACATGAATTTTTTCCTTTAATTTAAATGTTCCAGTTCTCATGGCCCATGAAAGCAGATCAAATGCTGGTCGACTAGCATGAATTTTATCAAGGCGTATCGCCAAACGCGTAATCCACTCAGCACCAGGCAGGGTAACAAACCCAATAGAGCGGTTATCGGCAATAAATTGTGGTAGCAGCTGGCTGATCCACGCAGGCAATAATGTTGCCAGTAAAAAATTTGTAAATGGGCTATTCACCACTATCGCCAGGCTTGCTGACAGAGAAAAATCCATCATAGTTGGTTGATAACTAATCGAGCTGATAATGGATGCAATTGACACCACTGACATGATCACCAGTATCTGTCTGCCGGAAAGAAATGAATGAAAGCTGTTTTTATAAAGCTCTGCAATACGCAGAACCCTCTTATCACTGCCCAGCTTACTGGTTTCTAAAAAACGCAGTATTGCCTCATCACAGTGCTCTTTTAATTGCAGCCCCGCAATCTGCAACCCTTCTAACAGAAATAGCACGTAAAACAACGCTATTAATACCACGATGGATAATATGGCATAAATATCTGAATGCAATGCTGTATAAATCTTTATGCCAAGGAATCCTAGCAAAATCAAGGCAAATATACGCCATATAACAGCAAGTATTTGATTAACCATTTCTTCACACCAGGGATTTATTCATAGAAATATAAACTAAGTTTATATTTCTAATAGTCAGAAAACTAACAACAAATTTACTGATTATTAGCAGCATCATTAAACCAATTTATTCTATAGAAAAAAAAAGTACGGCAGGTTATCCCTGCCGTACTTTTTACCACTTTTTTACTTAGTGCTAATTAAGGCACAACAACTGCTGCTGTAACAAATGTATCAACAGAATCGTACTCGCCAACTGTAGCAGGTATCATAGCGATTGCATCTGTGGATACAACAGCTGGGAAACCCAGATTAACAGTTAGTGTCTTAGTTGCCGCTGTGTAGCTAGCACCTGTTGAGGTCACAGCACCAGAAGTCGATGTGAAACAGTTAGCAACACCATCAACACCAGCAGTACCACCAGCGATTGAGAAGTTACCATTTGTTTCAGTGACCAAACCAGGCGTTGCACATGCACCAAATACAGTTGCCACATCTAGAGGATGCGTGAATGTATAAGTCAGTGATGCAGTAGTTGCACCAGCTGCAGGCGCTGCAGGACCAGTTACAACTTCAAATGCACCAGTAGCATCTATCGCAGCAAAGCCAGTGTATGTTACACCAGCAGAATTAGTTACCCATGTATTGCCATGTGCATCTTCAATGCTGTTATAGGTTAATAGTGCATGACCTTCGGTATTGCTTATACCCTGTACAGTATAAGCAACAGCTGTTTCTGGGTATTGCGCTAGTGAGAACACAGCTCCGCGATTCAGATTAGCATAGCCATCGAGCAATGCTGCATTACCGAGACCAGTCTCATCTATCCATGCACCTGTCGCATTACCCGCTGTTGCAGGTGCCACCCATGTGTCATCCTCTGGAAGGATGGTCAGCACTGTGTTCGTTGCATTAAAGCTAGCATTGGTCAGGCCAAATGACATACCACCAATTGTTAGCGTATCAACTGCAAGATCCATATTAACAGGTTCGTTGAATGTAACCACGATGCTAGTACCGTCATAGACTGCTGAAACCACCATCGGAGGCGTCAAGTCATTGATTACGACAGACGCATCTACTGCTACGTTTCCAGAGTTGTCGGCAATCACACCAGCAAAATCAACAACTGAGTTGTCATCAGCAGCCAGTTTGAAGACGTCGTCAACATCCGCCAATACCAGGTCAACATTAACCGTTGCGCCCGCGTCATTGACAGTTACATCATTGCTTTCTACGAAGTTAGTCAGAGATGCATTGGTTCCTGTGAATGCCGCATCTGCTGACACAGTAACATCTTCTGACATGTTGAAGCCCATTGTACGAGCAAGATTCATCGCTGCATAAGCTGTTGCATCGTATGGGTCAGTTGCGTTCAATGCCACGCCTGCAAGGTAAGGCAGACCAGTAGCTGGATCAACAACGCCATTAGCAATCAACTCATAGATCAGGTTGTTATCTGCCACACCATCAACATTTACGGTTTGAGAACCACCAGCACCATCAGTTTCCATATTATCCAGCAACTGTGGCGTTACGTTTAAAATAGGCAGACCAACAATTGATGAACCGATGTTGCTCAACTCACCACCATTACCGAATGTCACACTAACTACCTGCGAACCAGTGCCTGGCGCTGTATTGTATGAGTTCTGCAATACTGCTGTTGGCGGAACTTGATCAGTCAGCGTAACGGTATTTGATGCACCGGCATATCCCCAGTCATCAAATGGCGTAATTTCGACCACATCTCCCACTGCCACACCTGCAACAACCATTTCAATCGTTGCGGTACTACCGTTCAGAGCAGAAATTTCAAATGTATTTCCACCCAGATCCGTCAACGTAGCACCATCAGGGTTTGAATCCAGCGTAATTACTGCTGCGTTATTAGCAACACCGTTTTCGTCAACGATAGTCACTTCGTAGTAACTTGCGTTGTCAGGGGTAAAATCAATACGAGCCACGTCTGCAACCAGGCTAGTACCACCAGATGCAACAACCAGTGCATTTAGGCGCTCACCGGCATCAGAACCATTCAGCGTATCATCATCATCTGAAGAGTTCAGCTGCTGGAAGCCATCATTGGCATCGCGTACGTCCGCGAATGCAGCATTTGAAGCCTGGACAGCTGCATCATCATCACTGCCTGTCGCATCCGTTGTTAACTGCGCCAGAGTCACCGCATTGGCATTAGTATTCAACTGCTGGAAGACACGCAGATTCAAGCGGTATGTATCAGTAGCATTAGCTGCTGAAGTGATGACGCTATCAAAGCCAACATCATTGGCAGCAGCAACAGCAGCAATACTGTTACCTGCCAGGTCCATGAAGTCCGCTCTTAAGAAGTTGATATCAAAGTTAGCCGCTGCTGGAATAGCTGTAGCTGTTGTAATAGTCATACTACGACCATCGGCAGCCATAGTTGCACTTGTCACAGCAATATATGCACCATTGCTTGTGTCATACAGAGCGACTGAATTAGCATCAACCTGAGCACCATCCATCGCCTCAGAGAAGTGAATCACAAGCCCTGTTGTACCGTCGATATCGTCATTAAGCTGACCAGTACCGGCATTTTGATCCTGAACACCTTCAACTCTTACTACGTAAGGGGCCGCAGTATCATCTTGTGTATCTACAGAGACCAGGAGATTGCCAACATTGGTTGAAACATCTTCACCAGATGTTTCAACATTGTTACCAGCTGCATTATAGGCAATAGATACAAATGAATGACCTTCAACCTCAAATCTCAACTGTGAATCATTAGGCACATTGGAGATAGTGAAGCTACCATCGGCAGCAGTGGTCGCTGTATATGCAAATGTTTGATAACCAGCTGTAGTTCCATTTGATGCAGATTCCTGAGCATTAGCACCGCCAGTTACATTAACCAGATCCAGAGAAACCAGCGTATTTGGAATTGGCTCTTGTGATGTGCTATTACGCAAAACACCTGTTACAGTGCTTGTTAAACCCGGAACAACTGCAGTGCCAGCTGATGCGATAAAGCCATCAATAAAGGCACTAACCGGGTTAATAGAACCACCGCCATTATCGCCATTGTTATTCATCTGAGCTTCAGGTGTTACTGTAACTGTTGCACCAAGATAGCCAGCTGGAGGAACTACGGTAACAACGAGTGTACCATTTGAAGTGTCAGAGCCAGTTCCAGTTGTATTCGTCACAGGAACACTATTGAATCGATAATTACCACCCATATCGGTTCTAACTTTCTGACCGGCAAGGTATACGTCTGCATTAGCAATTGGGTTGCCGTTAGTGTCCTGAACATTACCTACTACTGTACCCCTTGGGTTATTAATAGTTGATGTCTGACCACCTGTGATTGAAGTTCCTCCTTCATTCAACTTACAGCCTGTTAAGCCTGTTAACATTGTCACGCTTACAGTTGTAGCCAGCGCTATAACTACTGCGGAGGATAGTTTGGTTTTTCTTAACATAGTTGGACCTCTTAAGTTTCCATTTTATTATCAAAATATCCCCCCCCAGGAGCAATCACCTAAGGAGAAAATTTTTTGCTTATTACGTTTCTACAGCCATTATTGACCGTCGAAACACTTATTAAAAGTTGTTATAAATTTAGTTTATTTTTAAAAAGTACTTTTGTATCCTATATTGATACTTGTCACATCAACATTATCACCAGTAGACATATTGTTGTAACTCAATGTCACTGCTGATGTACCACTTAATTTATATTCCGCACCGAAGGCAAATGTCACGCCCGTGTTACTTGCTGAATCAAATGATGATGTTCGCACCCATGCCCCTCCGTAGTTGCCCTCATTAACCACCGTTGTACTTACATTCATTAATCCAAGATTAATAAATCCAGCAATATCACCATTAAACTGATGATGGGCCTTGGCTTGCAAGCCAACTGCACTATCGAGCCCTGCCTGATAGCGACTGATGCTTGATCCAAAAGCAGTATCCTCGTCCAGCCCAAGAACCAGCACAGCCTCTAGATAGATATCCGCAATGTCATGACTATAGACATTAGTACCAATTTCCAGCGCCACACCCGGGATCGATGCAGAACCACTACCACTTGAGCTAGATACATCTAAATCTAACATTGCATATTGAACATTATAATAATACCCGCTCATATCTGGCATATCCAACGCCGAAGCTGATGTTGACATAACGAGTGTTGCACCTAATGCCGCAACTTTTGATATTTTATTCATAGAGACTTCCTTTATTTTTTTTATGCATTGACTTGGTCTTAAATATCTAATTCTGTATTTGTTATTGACGAATACCGACTATAGATGAGATAAAAATGAGATTCAAGTACCACACTAAAAGTGGTCTTGATTTTACGTACATTGCTACTCGATGAATATCGAGCATTAGATTTTCCTATATTTCGGCATTACAACTACATACATGTTTGCACACCCCATTATTATTTTTTGCTCTGTATCTATTATTGTAATAGCTACGCTGCATTGTCATCCACTTTACACCCATTTAATTTGGGCCAAACCCTGTAAAGTCGCTTGATTTAATCCCTGCCATTATGATTTGCGGCTAAATTATCAAAATTTCCTCTAGAAGAAAAGTGCTTTTTACGATTTATTCAGTTTATTTTGTAATTTTATGTTGTTAGCTAATTTTTGGCATCACAGACTGCTAACGTAAGCCACTACCCTGTAAATATCACTTAATGCCGTAAATATACGCTTAATTTTGCAGAAGGCAATATAAAGCACAGAAATAGAGACTTATACATAACATGTTAGAATATTATAATATTCAACAATAAATGGGATGACATACAAGTAGGGGAGGAATATCTGCAATATATTAAATATTTTTAATGCTTTCTTAGGTTAAAATGTTAGCTCAAAACAATAATTACATGACTCTCTTTATGTCTCTCTTGAAATCTCAAATAAAATATTTACGTTCACTCGCACACAATATAAAGCCCATCGTCACTATTGGCCAGAACGGCATTACTGATAATGTAATTGCTGAATTAGAAGGCGCACTGAATTTTCATGAATTAGTGAAAATAAAACTCGCCAATGATGAACGCAATGATCGCAAGGAAATGATTCGGCTGCTCTGTGAAAAAACATCAGCAGAGGTGGTTCAAACAATAGGTAAAACTGCCACATTTTTTCGACGTAACAACAAAAACCCAAAGATTGCTATTTAGATATATCCTATAGCCCGATTATCAATATTGAGACAACTTACTAAGCTATCCTTTTAGAGATAGAGAACTTCGACAATTTCCAGGCTTCTCAGGCCACCCGGTGTCTGCACATCAACCACGTCGTCCTGTTCCTTGCCGATCAATGCCCGGGCAATTGGCGAGCTGATTGAAATCTTGTTGTTCTTGATATCCGCTTCATCATCGCCGACGATCTGGTAGGTCACTTCGTCACCCGTCTCTTCATCAGCCAGAACAACTGTTGCACCAAAAACCACCTTGCCATTAGCATCAATAGTGGTAACGTCAATGATGGTTGCGTTACTCAGCTTGGCCTCGATATCCTTGATACGACCTTCGATAAAACCCTGTTGCTCACGCGCCGCATGGTATTCCGCATTTTCTTTGAGGTCGCCGTGCGCACGCGCTTCAGCAATTGCCTCAATCACCTTTGGGCGCTCTACTGATTTCAACTGCGTCAATTCTTCCTGTAACTTTTCCGCACCGCGAACGGTGATTGGCACTTTATTCATGCCTCTCTCCCTTAAAGTAAATTATTTCTGTGCCAGTATGTCGGCGTGCAAACTCTGTAAACGTGTCACCGCATTCTGCTCGAGATAACTCAAGGCACGGCAGGTTGCCTGGGCACCTGCCATGGTCGTGGTATAACTTACCTTAGCCTGAAGCGCGGAAGCACGTATGGTATAGGAATCCGCGATCGCCTTCTTACCTTCTGTAGTGTTGATGATGAGATTGATCTCACCATTCTTGATCATATCAACAATATGCGGGCGACCTTCGTAAACCTTGTTGACGAGTTTGCACTCAATTCCTGCTTCTTGCAATGCGCGTCCGGTTCCCCTGGTAGCTACCAGGCTAAAGCCTTTTTCGATGAGCTCCCGACCAAGCACTACCGCTGCATCACGGTCATGGTCTCGTACACTGATAAATACATTACCACCCGTTGGCAGGGTAACACCTGCACCCAGCTGGGCCTTGGCGAAAGCCATACCAAAGGTATTACCGACACCCATGACCTCACCTGTCGACTTCATTTCCGGACCCAGCAGTGGGTCAACACCCGGGAATTTTACAAATGGGAATACCGATTCTTTTACCGCATAAGTTGCCGGCACCACTTCACCCTTAATGCCCTGATCGGCCAGTGACTGCCCTACCATGCAACGTGCGGCAATTTTTGCCAGTGATACGCCGGTGGCCTTGGAAACAAAAGGCACGGTACGTGAAGCACGTGGATTCACTTCCAGCAGATAAATATTTTCACCCTGAATCGCAAACTGGATATTCATCAGGCCAACAACACCCAGTTTCAACGCCAGCTGACGGGTCTGCTCACGCAGGCGATCCTGAATTTCACTAGACAAGGAATACGGGGGCAACGAACAGGCCGAATCACCCGAGTGAACGCCTGCCTGTTCTATGTGCTCCATAATACTGCCAATCAGCACCTCTTTACCGTCGCAAATGGCATCGACATCAACCTCTACGGCATCATCGAGGAAACGATCCAGCAGTACCGGCGCATCATTGGAGACCTTCACCGCCGTTTTCATGTAATGCTTTAGGTCTGCTTCGTTGTAAACGATTTCCATGGCACGACCACCCAGTACATACGAAGGACGCACTACCAGCGGATAACCAATTTCTGCAGCCTGGTCTACGGCTTCCTCGGCGGCCCTGGCCAGACGATTCGGTGGCTGTTTGAGACCAAGCTCATTGACCACCCTCTGGAAACGTTCACGGTCTTCAGCCAGGTCGATGCAATCCGGTGTCGTGCCAATAATCGGCACACCGGCCGCCTCAAGGGCACGTGCCAGCTTCAGTGGTGTCTGACCACCGTACTGCACGATCACGCCTTTGGGTTTTTCCCTGTCCATAACCTCGAGCACGTCTTCCAGCGTCAGTGGCTCAAAGTACAGGCGATCGGAGGTATCGTAGTCTGTGGATACCGTTTCAGGATTACAGTTGATCATGATGGTTTCATAGCCATCTTCACGCATCGACAGCACCGCGTGTACACAGCAGTAATCAAACTCAATACCCTGTCCAATTCGATTTGGACCACCACCGAGCACAACAATTTTTTCCCTGTCTGTCGGCTGGGCCTCGCACTCCTCCTCGTAGGTCGAATACATATAGGCCGTCGAGGTTGAGAACTCGGCCGCACAGGTGTCCACACGCTTGAATACAGGACGCAGACCTAACGCATGACGGTGCGCACGCACCTCGTCCTGTTTCACACCCAGAACACTGGCGATTCGACTATCAGAGAATCCCTTGCGCTTTAACTGACGTAGCTCATCATAACCCAGAGCGCTCAATTCACGGCCAGCCAGTGATATTTCGATCTTGATCAGCTCTTCGATCTGGATCAGGAACCAGGGATCGATTTTGGTCAGGCCAAATACCTTTTCCAGCGAATAACCACGACGGAAGGCATCGCCGACATAAAGCAGGCGGTCTGCACCCGCCAGACTCAACTCCTGGTTGAGGAACGACTCAACTTCATCCTCCGGTATCGATTTATCCAGAATTGAGCTCAGGCCATCGATATCGACTTCCAGGCCGCGCAGGGCCTTCTGCAGTGATTCCTGGAAATTACGGCCAATCGCCATTACCTCACCGACCGATTTCATCTGCGTGGTCAGGCGATTTTCTGCCTGCGGAAATTTCTCAAAAGTAAAACGAGGGATCTTGGTGACCACATAATCAATCGTTGGCTCGAATGAAGCCGGCGTCGCACCGCCGGTAATATCATTCTGCAATTCATCCAGCGTATAACCGATAGCCAGCTTGGCCGCAATTTTGGCAATCGGGAAACCGGTTGCCTTCGAAGCCAGCGCAGACGAGCGTGAAACACGCGGGTTCATCTCAATGATGGTCATGCGGCCATCATCAGGGTTGACCGAGAACTGCACATTCGAACCGCCGGTCTCTACACCAATTTTGCGCAGCACCGCCAGTGAGGCATCACGCATACGCTGGTATTCTTTGTCGGTCAGTGTCTGCGCAGGGGCAACGGTAATCGAGTCACCTGTATGGATGCCCATCGGGTCCAGATTTTCGATAGAACAGATAATGATGCAGTTGTCTTTACGGTCACGCACCACTTCCATTTCGTATTCTTTCCAGCCGAGAATCGATTCCTCGATCAACAGCTCATTGACCGGTGACAGGTCGAGCCCGCGACGACAGATCTCTTCGAACTCTTCCTTGTTGTAGGCAATGCCACCGCCGCTACCACCCATGGTAAATGAAGGACGGATAATCGTAGGATAACCCACCATCGCCTGCACCTGGTACGCCTCTTCCATGCTGTGCGCAACAGCCGCACGCGGCATATCCAGGCCAATCTCTTCCATGGCAATTTTGAATTTTTCACGATCCTCGGCCATGTCGATTGCTTCTTTTTTGGCGCCGATCATTTCAACGCCAAATTTTTCCAGCACACCTTCACGGTCAAGGTCGAGCGCACAGTTCAGTGCAGTCTGACCACCCATGG
>JAOUPA010000278.1 GCA_029880105.1 Gammaproteobacteria bacterium | reverse complement strand
TTGGCAATAGAACATCGGGCCTTTCAACTTCTATGATGCGAGCTACCGTCTGCCAGGTAATCGGCTCGATATAGGTGGCATCCGCCATTTCCGGGTCGGTCATGATGGTCGCCGGATTCGAGTTGACCAGGATAACGCGGTAACCCTCTTCTTTTAGCGCCTTACATGCCTGCGCACCTGAATAGTCGAATTCGCAGGCCTGGCCGATGACGATAGGGCCGGCGCCGATAATCAGAATACTTTCGATATCAGAACGCTTAGGCACGGCCGGCTTCCTCAATTAATTCAATAAAGTGGTCAAAAACGGGGGCAATGTCGTGTGGCCCAGGGCTGGCCTCAGGGTGCCCCTGAAAACCAAAGGCGGGCTTATCGGTGCGATGAATACCCTGCAGGGAACCATCGAACAGAGAGCGATGGGTTGCCTTTAGGTTGGCCGGCAGACTGCTTTCATTGACTGCAAAGCCATGGTTCTGGCTGGTAATCATCACCTGACCAGAGACCATATCCTGGACTGGATGATTGGCACCGTGGTGGCCAAACTTCATTTTTTCAGTCTGTGCACCACAGGCCAGTGCGAGTAACTGGTGCCCTAGACAAATACCAAAAACAGGGATATTGGTTTCCAGTATTTCCTTAATCGCTGCAATCGCATAATCACAGGGCTCAGGGTCACCTGGACCATTCGACAGGAAAACACCATCGGGCTTCATCGCCAGCACATCTTTGGCCGGTGTTTTCGCGGGTACCACGCTGACCTTGCAACCGCGTGACACCAGCATGCGAAGAATGTTGTGTTTAACACCGTAGTCATAGGCGACCACATGGTATTTCAAATCTTCTGGAACAGTAGCCCTGTTCGTATCCAGATCCCACTCACCTTCATTCCATGAATAACCTTTGTCGACGGTAACGACCTGTGCCAGATCCAGCCCTTTCAGACCGGCAAAGGCCCTGGCCTTCTGCAAAGCCACGTCCTTATCAACCTCGCCAGCCATAATGCAGCCGCCCATGGCACCCTTGTCTCGCAGGATACGGGTCAGACGACGGGTATCAATATCTGAAATCGCCACCACCTTATGCTTAACCAGGTAATCCTGCAGGCTCATCTGTCCACGCCAGTTACTCATCACCGGCGCAAGGTCGCGAATGACCAGGCCGCTAACATGAACGCCTTTAGATTCTGCATCACCATCATTGGTGCCGACGTTACCAATATGCGGATAGGTTAAGGTAACTATCTGGTGGGAATACGAAGGATCGGTCAGTATCTCCTGATAACCTGTCATCGCCGTATTGAAGACAACTTCACCGGTGGTATCACCGGAAATACCGATAGAACGGCCTTCAAACACGCTGCCGTCTTCGAGCACTAACAGGGCTTTGACTATAGTGGTCATTCAATCTCCAAAAGGCAAAAAAAACGGGAGACCTGATGTGGATAAAATCCAGCTGGTGCTCCCGTCAACGGGTACTGCATGTATGTAGCTACTGACATGTACCGTATTATCTCTCTCACGATTCCAGATACAAAAAAGGCTGGAAGTTTTAAGTTCCAGCCCCGTTGTAATATGGCGTCCCCAAGGGGAGTCGAACCCCTGTTGCCGAGATGAAAACCCGGTGTCCTAGGCCTCTAGACGATGGGGACGCAGCGAAGGATTTTGAGCCTGGCAGCCCTCAATCACATCGGGCGGGAAGTCTACGTGTGTCGACGTTTCAGGTCAATACCTAATCGCAAAAGTAATACGATTTTGTCACTGCACAGCAGTAAAAATTTGAATTAACTCTGCTTAACTCCATCATTACCGTTATCCTGGGCCCGACATGCCACCGTCGACAAGGTAACCAGGTAGATCAGGAACATCGAAACCACCGGTGCACGCAAAATCCACGACTCCGTTAAACCGAACACTGCATAGGCGACAACCACTATCACCCCAGCTAACCTGGCAGGCGTCAATTGCTCGTCTGCTTTACTGTAAAAAACACGAATCGGTTGAATGATGAGCGCAAAACACAGAATCAGAAAACCTGCCGTGCCAGTAGTCGCCAGTGCCTGCAGATAGATATTGTGTGTACTGCCATGAACAGCAATAGTCTCGTAGATACCCTGAGACTGCCTTGACTCAATCTCCAGATCGAAGTCACCCAGCCCTGTCCCTATAACTGGGTGTTTTTGCCATACATCTATCGCAATATCC
>JAOUPA010000073.1 GCA_029880105.1 Gammaproteobacteria bacterium | reverse complement strand
TCCCCGGCCTTGACGATATCGTTGAACGCGGCCATCAGGACCTGTGCGCGTTCCGGCTTGGGCAGCAGTTTTACGGTGACTTCAACGATGACACCGAGCATGCCTTCTGAGCCGGTCATTAATGCCAGCAGGTCATAGCCGGGTGAATCGAGGCCGGCGCCACCGAGGGTGAGTAATTCACCGTCAATCGTCAGCATTTTAAGCTGGAGGATATTGTGTACGGTGAGCCCGTATTTGAGGCAATGCACGCCGCCTGAATTTTCAGCAACGTTACCGCCGATGGTGCAGGCGATCTGAGAAGAGGGATCGGGTGCGTAGTAAAGGCCGAATTCATCAGCCGCCTGGGAGATGGCCAGGTTGCGCACACCCGGTTGTACACGTGCACTGCGTTGCTTCGGATTAATCTCGAGTATCTGGTTAAATTTGGCCAGGCTGAGGACGATGCCACGTTCATAAGGTAAGGCACCTCCGGATAGCCCGGTGCCTGCACCGCGGGCAACAACGGGAACCTTGTACTGGTGACAGAGCTTCAGAATGGCCTGCACCTGGTCAATGTTATCGGGTAGTACAACAGCAATCGGCAGGGAGCGGTAGGCAGACAGGCCATCACATTCGTAAGGCTTCAGGTCTTCTGTTTCATGAAGCACTGAGGCACTGGGTACGATGTCACAGAGATAGCTGATTAGCCGTGTGTTTTCGATTTCAGGTTGAATGTGTTCTGAAGCACACATATGGCATCAATATAAGCTTGTTAATTAGAAATTGCTAAATGGCGAGTTTCGATTTTACATGGCTATCGCGACCGCTGCTTGGTTTCCGGGTATCGAGATCGTGCGTGCAGGGGTTTAGCCGCTGAAAGGCGGTTGCAAGTGCATCGTCATCACCGACATTGCCCGGAAAAATCACTACCGGCATATCAGGGTAGCGAGGATGGTCTTTTGGGCAGCGGACAACCGAGCAACCCGGCAGTATCTGTCCAACAACACGTGAGGCCTCGAGTGCCAGGCCGTGACTCAATACATCATTGGAGGTGATGCCGCCCTTGCTGATCAGGAAGCTGGTGGTAACTGGCAGGTTTCTGACGATATCCATTAAAAAGGCTGAGACCAGTTCACCAAATGCGAGCCGGGTTTGCTGGTCGGCAAACTGGCGCTCTGTTCGGCTGGTGTAGATGACGGGCGTCATGTTGCTGGCATGACAGTCTTCAATCATGGTCAGGGTGTCTTTAAGTAGCCCTGATCGTTGATCGGTAATTTTGCTGACATCAATTTCTATGCCGGTGGTGCCGGCCTGCTTCAGCAGTGATTGTAATTGTTTCGTGGTTTTCTTTACGTGTGAACCAACAATCACGGCGCCAGCCCTGTTGGTCGGTAAATACCGCTGCATCTGATCTGCATTGACCGGTTGGGGCGGTAACTGGGCGAGTGCCGTTAGCAGGCTGGCAGCGCTGCGGAACAGGTAGCGCTTGCCCTGCTCGGCTGCGGCCATAAGCTGCTGGCAGAAATTATCAAGATCGGCCTGTTTTTCAGCATCAACGGCGCAGCATACGTTGCCGTTTAATGACATGAGTCGATCTATGCTGTTGCCGCGCACATCATCCAGGTTAAACAGTTCTACCTCTGATGCCTTTATACGACCTTGCGTCTTTTCTTCGACATAATCCGGCAGGTAGCTGTGGGAGTAACCAAATACGGAATCACGCGCGAATTCGGTTTCATGCACGGGTGTATCGACACCATCTACAACCAGGTAGTGAACGCCATTGATGGTTTTACGGCCACCTTCAAAAAACGCGGGCACCATAAAGTGTGCATCAAAGGGTCCGAGGATTTCCGAGATGACATCAGTCTCGACAGGGTAGTGTCCACGCAAAGTCGAATCTGAGCGGCTGACCAGCAATGGATTGATGGTGATTCCCTCCGCTGCCAGTTCATCCAGTGCCGTGCGCAGGTTGATGCATACCTGGCGTGTCAATGTCTCTGCCTGCGCGGCACTCATGCCACGGGTATTTGTGAGCACAAAAAACAACGGTGCATCATCCTGCAAGCCCTGCTTCAGTGTCGCCACATCCCAACGTGTCAGCAGCAGGCAGCTGTGAACTGTCTGTGAGCCGGTCGGGTCGTCATCAAGTACGATAATCTTGGTTTCAGTCATTGTCCTGGTCTCCAGTTGCTTCGGCTGGCCACGAATGGCCAGCCGAATGCCTTAGGCCGCTTTTTCACTCTTAATAGAGCCTTTGATCGATGCCAGCATGGCATCGGCAGTGATGCCATTGAAGTCCATGATCTCTGCAGGCGAGGCCGTGGTCTCACCACGTTTCCAGCAGAAGGTGTCACGCCTTGGTGCACGGGTACGTATCAATACAGGCTCGAGTGCCGCACTTGGGCCACCGCTGACGGCGAGCAAGGTATCACCATCAAACAGGGCGTTAAAGTGATCATCATCCATAAACTTGTTGTCGGGTTCTGCCACCGTGTCCCAGGCGATGTCGCTCGGACGGTACAGGCGGCGCGGGTTAACAACGGCAACGATGCGTACTTTATAACCCTCGCTTTCCAGCTTGTCTTTGGCTTCGAACACCGGCAGGAAGATCATATCGCCGGTGACGGCAAATACTACGGTGCCTTTGCTGCCTGACTGTGATTCGTAGATGGTAGCAGCACCGTTTTCGATCGCATGACGGGATTCTTCCAGAGTCATGTAAACCGGTAGTGGGCTTTTTGAAGCAATGATGACCATGTTCTTGTTGTAACTGGCCGTCGCATACTCATACGCAGTTTGTATCGAGTTGGCGTCGCAGGGGAACAGCGGGTACGAATTACCATTACGCATCATCGCGGCGAAATAGTTTTCGATTTCGGGGCGCTGATGGGTCCAGCCGTTGCGACCCTGTTCCAGTGCGCCAGCAGTAAACATGCTAACCAGTGACGGTGTTTTGCGTCGCAGTTCGGCCATAGCCTGTGCCACGGTCTGCATAATAGGCCAGCCGTTAATGGCGAAAGACTCGTAGGATAGCCAGATCGAGCGTGAGCCAAACAGGGCGAGTCCAGCGGCAAAACCGGCGCAGGCGTCTTCATTCAAAGGCTCGTATACCTGGCCAGTGGGTTCCTGGTTATATAGTGGATCCTGGGTTGGATGGCGAATCTTCAACGCATCATTGATGTTTTTCATCGCGGAAGCTTCATTACCATCGGCATTGGTGACCACGTATTTTTTATCGGACAGGCCAACCTGACCAACCAGGGCGCCCATGGCGGTTGAGGGTACGGCCTTTTCATCCTTGCCGAATTCGTTCATCTGTAGTTTTGGTAATGGGGTGAATTCCAGTTCACCTTCGGTAACCACGGTTTTCGCAGCCGGGCCACCACCAGCACGGGTCAGGTTATCACGCACCAGCTGCCAGGCTTCCGGCGGCAGTGCGCGGCGTTGCAGGCCGTCGATGATATGTGGCTGGTCGAGCGTGTCTGCCGGGTACAGGTTATGTGATTTCGCACCAACGGTGTGTACACCGGTGCCTTTAAGCTGCTTGATAATAAAAGCAGTCAGCTTGCCACCCATGGCTGATTTTGCTGCGGCATCAATGCCGGTCAACACGGCTTTGGTGAACGCTAAGCGCTGTTTCAGTGAGAACTGGCTGCTATCGACATAGGCGCCTTCCTGCCCTCTGTCATCAAAATCTTTGGCATCGATGAGGATGACTTCGTCAAAACCGTGGCCTTTCCAGTAGGCGATCATTTCGTAATTTTTATGTAAGGACACCATGGAGTGATGTTCCTGTGAATAACCGTTCCAGATCAGTACCGGCAGGAAGTTGGTGATCTCCGGGTAAGCGGTATGAAAGTGCATCATCGAATTTAATACATAGGGTTCGCCCATGCCGCCATCGCCGATAGTAACGGGGAACAGTTTGTCACGATGCAGGTAAGCACCAGCCATGGCAAAGTGCTGGCCCTGACCCAGTGGGCCGGCAGGTGCAAGCAGGCCTGGAATGGCGCCTGAAAGATGACCCAGTAGGCCGTGTTTTTCACGGAAACGCTGCATCATGTCGTCCATAGTATGAATGCCCATCTCTTCGAGCGAGCTATCGAGGAACATTGAAGAGTAGAAACCGGGTGCATGGTGGCCGACTTCCGTCACGATATTGGTGTGGCCAAGCATCATCAGTGAAGCGTGTGCCTCTGCACTGGAAGCGAAACCACCGGGGTGACCGCTGCCTTTTGAGCCGGTGACCTGTAAAGTCAGGTAACGCAGTGCATCTGCTGCCAGTAGTGTCTGGTATACACTATCGTCATCGTCGCTGCTTTTAATTGCAGTCTGACCTTCGCTGATTGCTGCCTGTGCAGTGTGTTTGTCAAAATCAGGCCACTTTTCACCAAAGTGCTGTATACCCTGACAAAAAGCCGGAATCGTAGAATTGTCGTTGCTCATAGGACTGTCCTCTATACTTTGTATTTCATATTGCAATCTTTATTTCGCATTATGAAATATTGATGGTGATTAAAAAGCGGTGTTTTTTGACACCGCCTGCTGCTTACCACTGCTTATATAATGCTTGTGTTAACGATAGCCCAGACTGTATAATTTTGCAATACACAATCGTTTTCACAATATGAAATAATATTATGTCATCTATACAAGTTATCGACCGTAGTGCCAGTCTGCTTGATGCTATTGGTCAATATGAGGATCCGGTTAGCCTGAAGATTCTTTCTGCGGATACCGGGCTACATCCTTCCACTGCCTTTCGGATATTGGGAGCCCTGATGGAGGCTGGCTTTGTCGAAAAAGATGTTGCCGGGCACTATATGTTAGGGAAAAAACTCGTGCGTCTGGCGAGTAAAGTAAAGAGGGGTCTCGGTCTCAGGGAGCAGGCGCTGGATATCATGGAGGAACTGCGTGATGCCATTGGTGAAACGGTCAATCTCACCGTACGTGAGGGAGATGAGGTTATCTATATCGAACGTGTTACTTCCAATCGGATGATGCGTGTTGAGCAGGTTATTGGTAGTCGTGCGCCTTTGCATGTAACGGCTGTCGGGAAATTGATGCTGGCTGAACTTGGTGATCACTTCATACATGCCTATGCAGATCGTACCGGTCTCAAACCATATACTTCACACACAGTAACTACCGAGCATGATCTGCTCAATATCGTCCACCAGGTGAAGGAAAAGGGATTTGCCTATGATAATGAAGAAGCTGAAGAAGGTGTTGGCTGCATCGGGGTGTTGATCTACGACGGTAATAAAAATGTTGTAGCAGGGCTATCTATATCGGCACCGATAGAGCGCAGAAAAGAGTCGTGGGTAGCATTGGTGAAAGATGCCGGTAAGAGAATTTCTGAAAGGATGGGTGCGTAATCAAGATTAAATTGAACTGAGATAAATTGTCTACGTCTACTTTATGACCTGTTTATTCTATATTGCAAACGTTACGTGTTTGTCATCGTTTATATATGTTGCGCATGTTAGAATACGACTCAAAATTTCAAACATCTAAAAGAGTATTTACAAGAGGTAATTTTCCGTATGCTACGTAAGGCATTAATATTCGTTCTGGCGATAGCGCCAGTTTCAACAGCATTTGCGGGCGCGATTGATTTCCGTCTGGGTAGCCATATCGCAGAATTGGCTTACATGAAACAGGATGCTACCTTTGGTTATGGTGGCGCGGATATGGGGTTAGGCCTTTTCCTGAATGATAACGATGATTTGATGGTATCGGGTGCGATTCTGGTTTCTGGTAGTGCTCAGGGTGATGTCAAAGGCTTGCACTTTGGTGTAGGTGCAAAAGTTTATGCAGGTATTCTGGATTTTCCATCACCAAGAGAGAACCAAAATGGTGCTGCCCTGGCGATTGGTGCGCAGATGCGTTATGTCTTTCCGGGTAAAACACCATTTGCAATTTTGATTGAAGGTTTTGGTGCGCCAGATGTGACCAGTGCATCGGACTTTAAAGGCGTTACTGAAATTCGTCTTGCGGTTGAGCTGGAAGTAACACCGAGTGCACGTGCTTATATTGGTTACCGTACGCTGGAAGTTAAATTGAATAATGGCTTTGGTAATCAGAATAGTAATGACTATGAACTGGATGACCGTGGCCACGTGGGCGTTCGTTTTTCTTTTTAAACAGGTTTTACTGTTTAGTGTATAAAAAAGACGAGCGGCACTCGTCTTTTTTTATGAATGACTATAAGAGACTGGAAATGCAGAACCTGGAAAAGTTGCTGGATATCATGCGTGCGTTGCGCGACCCTGAGACAGGTTGTCCCTGGGATATCAAGCAGGATTTTTCGAGTATAACGACCTATACCATCGAAGAGGCCTACGAAATTGCTGATACCATTGAGCGTGGGGACATGCATGAGCTCAAGGGTGAATTAGGTGATTTGCTTTTTCATATTGTTTTTTATGCGCAGATGGCGAATGAGCAGGGCCAGTTCTGTTTTGATGACATTGTTGAAGTGATTAATGACAAACTGGTGCGGCGGCACCCGCATGTCTTTGCTGATACCGAGGCGGGCTCGGATGAGGAGTTGTTAAAGGCCTGGGAGCAACAAAAGGCCAGCGAGCGAGAGGGCAAAGGCAATTATGGTGAAGCGGGTAGTGCGCTGGATGGTATCGCCTCGACACTGCCTGCATTGAAGTGGGCAGAAAAAATTCAGAAGCGTGCTGCACATACCGGTTTTGATTGGGATGAGTTGGCGCCAGTGTTTGCAAAACTGCATGAAGAAATCGATGAATTAAAGCAGGAAGTCGAAGTTGAAAATAATCACGAGCGCATCATCGATGAGATGGGTGACGTGCTGTTTTCCTGTGTTAATTTATCGCGCCATCTTGGTGTTAGTGCGGAGCAGGCGCTGCGTCAGGGTAATAAGAAATTTATTGGACGTTTTCAGCAGATGGAAAAACTTATCGCGAGTGAAGGTCGTGCTATTGAAGACTATTCATTAGAAGAGCTTGAGCAGCAGTGGCAGAAAGCAAAAATAGAACTTAAACAAACAGAATAATGAGTAGTGCTTACAGGCAAGATTTTTATTTGGTATCAAGGCAAATGGCTTTAGAAAACCGGAGTGTGCAATTTGTACATGAGGATTTGAGAAAGCTATTTAACGCAGAGAGCAGATAAAAAGATGCCTGTAAGTGTTGCTCATAAAAAAGGCCGCATCAATATGCGGCCTTTTTTATTTAGCTGTAGCGCTTAACTTAGATGAACAGTGACTGTGTTGCGTCAGATGATTCTTCGAAGTAAGTTGCAGCACCAACGAAATCAACGCCGTCGATGAATACAGCTGGATCATGACCGAACAGATCAACAGTCATCTGGCAGGCCAGGAATTTAACTTCTGCTTCCTGACAGAGTTCGCGCAGTTCGTCGATAGTGGCAACACCACAGTTCTTGATGGTTTTCTTCATCAGCATTGTGCAGATTGGATCCATGAATGGAATGTTCCACATAACATTTGGGATTTTTGGGCCAAAGTCGATTTTTTGTAACCATTTAGGGCCAAAAGGCATTTTCATTGGCATATCAGGTGCTGCTGTAGGTGTGATTTTCAGCACGCTTGTATCTTTCAATAACAGGTTCAGCCCATAAAATGTAAAGAAGACAGAAACTTCCATGCCAAGAGCGGCAGCTGTGCTGGCCAGAATGAATGGAGGGTATGCCCAGTCCAGTGTGCCTTTAGTTGCGATGATGGTCAGTTTGCGTGTGTCTGACATAGTTGTTTTCCTCGAAATCGGTTTTTTAGATTAATTTTTAAGACAGTCTTCTGACTATCAAGTTCAAACAGACTCCTACAATACCCCCAAAACTGCTGTGCTTGCAAGTCTTTTTGTAGGTTGAGCTATGCTTTCAGGGGGTAGCTGCCATGGTTCTGGGTTAGCAATTACTACCGGTAGAGTGGATGGTTTCTCTGGGAATGATAGACATATTATTTATGCATTGTCGGTTAGACAAGATTCAACTGTTATCAAGCAGACTGTTGGCTGGAAAATTTGTGCTATCTGGACTTGGTAATGATCGCTTATAAATAGGTATATATCTTGAGTGCGTTCAAATAGAAAAGAGACGTACCTGGGGGTTGCACCGGATAGACGACAGACTTCGCTGGCATGGTGAAGAAAATATGAAGAGATCTGAGGATCAGAAAGCATAGGACGTGGGATTTGTCATGAGTTGGAGCAGGCTAGAGATGGTCTATGAAGGCAGAGTTGCTCACACTTTTGACATTAGAAAGAGCCCTATGAGTAAGTCTAATGAAGATAAGTGACATATGGATATAAGAAAAATCAATGGTTTAGTGAGATTGCATCAAAAAATATTAATATTTCTTAATATAGTTATTCCAATGTAAATGCATTCATGTACAATGCGCACCTCGTTGAGGAAGACGGCAGGGCGAAAACGGTTTATTTCGGGTTATTTATGAAATTTATCGGCGCTGAAATTTTTCTTGATGTGGGTGTTCCATTATGAATTTATTCATGTACAATGCGCACCTCGTTGAGGGAGACGGCAGACGCACAAAGATTTATTTCAACTGAAGTTGAGATAAATATTTCGCAAAAGACTTGCGCTGCAAGTTTTTAAGCTGTTAGAATTCCGCTTCTGCGCTCAGCCACTTGGTTGTTCGCTGTTCTTTTACAATTAGGATCAGATAGTTTGTGTGGGTACTTGCGTTGGCGAGGTCAAGAAACAAGCTAGGCAATAGATGAATGCATGCATTCTGAAATTAAACTAGCAACAGCGTTTCTTGTTACTCAAAGAACAAGATACCTGAAAGAAATAAAATTTGAGTATTAAACTGAAGAGTTTGATCATGGCTCAGATTGAACGCTGGCGGTATGCTTAACACATGCAAGTCGAACGGCAGCACGGGAGCTTGCTCCTGGTGGCGAGTGGCGGACGGGTGCGTAACGCGTGGGAATCTACCTTATAGTGGGGGATAGCCCGGAGAAATTCGGATTAATACCGCATAATCCCTACGGGGGAAAGCTGGGGATCTTCGGACCTGGCGCTATTAGATGAGCCCGCGTTAGATTAGCTAGTTGGTGGGGTAAAGGCCTACCAAGGCGACGATCTATAGCTGGTCTGAGAGGACGACCAGCCACACTGGGACTGAGACACGGCCCAGACTCCTACGGGAGGCAGCAGTGGGGAATATTGCACAATGGGCGAAAGCCTGATGCAGCAATACCGCGTGTGTGAAGAAGGCCTGAGGGTTGTAAAGCACTTTCAATAGTGAAGAAAAGTTCTAGGTTAATACCCTGGGACCTTGACGTTAACTATACAAGAAGCACCGGCTAACTCCGTGCCAGCAGCCGCGGTAATACGGAGGGTGCAAGCGTTAATCGGAATTACTGGGCGTAAAGCGTGCGTAGGCGGTTTATTAAGTCAGATGTGAAAGCCCCGGGCTCAACCTGGGAACTGCATTTGATACTGGTGAACTAGAGTATGGTAGAGGGGGGTAGAATTTCTGGTGTAGCGGTGAAATGCGTAGATATCAGAAGGAATACCAGTGGCGAAGGCGGCCCCCTGGCCCAATACTGACGCTGAGGCACGAAAGCGTGGGTAGCGAAC